>JAVVHA010000004.1 GCA_032249735.1 Dehalococcoidia bacterium
AGGGGGAGGCCCAGGACGAGGCCTGGAGAGGTGTGCGCTGATGGCGCCTACGACTCGAGGGAGGTGCGGCTCTACCTGCGTCGGCGGGGCATCAAGGCTGGCATCCCCCAGAACCCCAGGGGTAGGAAGAGGCCCAAGATGGGGAGGCCCTATCGCTTCTGCCAGGTGACCTACCAGGCTGCCAGGGGTGCGGTGGAGCGCCTCTTCGCCTGGCTCAAGGGAGGCTTTCGCCGACTGGCCCTGCGCCATGAGCGCCTCTTGGCCACCTTCACTGCCTTCGTCTACCTGGCCTGCTTCATCATCACCTGGAGAGTTTTGAATCACCTGGAGAGTTTTGAGATGAGTTCATCGCCCTAGCCGCCAGCGACGAGAGCAGGACGCCCGCGGTGCTGCCCAACACAGCAGCCCCGTATAGGATAAGCTGCATGACGACCAGGCCCTCAAGGGTATCATCGGGGCCCCAGCGGGGTACGTGGGGGGCCTCCAGCCGGTGCCACAGCTCGATGCCGCCCCACAGGGCCGCTGGCGCCAGCAGAACTACCACCCAGGAGCCTGCCAGTGTCCCTGCCACGATGCCCACTAGCCCTGCCAATGCCAGGGCCCAGTAGCCCTCGCTAGACCCCGTAGCGCTGTAGCCCACCGCCCCGGCGAGCAGGCCTGCAGCAGCCAGACGGGCCCACTGGATGAGCTGTCTCCTCATCCGATCCTGCTAGCCTTCTTTACAGCTGGCAAATGCGGGCGCTGGTAGGGGCTGGCCCTCCCTGACAGTGGTAAGAGGGCCCAGGCCTCTCAGGGCCTGCACCGCCTCGTCTATCCGTTCCGGCGCACCTATGAGATGTACTTCAACGGACACGTTGCCCGTCCACAGTATAACGTGGCCGTCTCGGAATCGTAGTAAGCGGGCACCGCCGCGCACCACCTCGACGCCGGACGCACGCACCCCCTGGCCCACGCGCTCAGGGGTTAGCGCGCAAAGTGGGCGCACGTGGATGGTAATGGGTGCGGGGCAGCTCAGCTCTTCCGCGCTGTAAGGGGTGCACGTGCCATAGATAAACGTCACTGCGTCCCAGGCGGGGGCACCATCGTCCCCAGGCCCTCCTCGGAGGTGGCCTACCCACTGCAGATTGTAACCAGCGAAGCTCTGCCCAAGCCACAGCAGCTCGTAGTCACTAAAAGCCTCCAGTTGGGCCTGGGTCATGGGCCCCTTGCCTTTCCCGTCCCATGGAGGCCCAGGATGGTAATATCGGCCACGTTCCTCAGGCGGGAGCGTGGGGGCAGTTACCGAGCCGGGCGCAGTCCCCTTATGGGGACGGTCACCCAAAGCCAAGCCGACACCGCCAGCAGTGGCGGCCCCTACCACAAGTCCCAAAAGGCCGATCGCTGCTAGGCGGCTTATCCCTCCGGGTAGACAGGCCATGGACGCACACCTCCTCACGGCACTCGAACAAAGCCAACGTTCCCATCGCTCCACGCTGGCTGCCCATCGCATTGCCACATGGCAGCGGTGTTACCCCAGTACTGGCTACCGGCGAAGTAATGAGATCCGCCGTTGTTATAGCGATGCCAGTTTTTAGCTATATCTTGCCTCGCGCGCACAAACCCACCGGGCCATTCGTCCCAATTGGAGTCGCCGGCGTGTCCACACCAAACTACATCCTCGTGATGTGGCGTGGCCAAGGTGTATGTTCCCCAGTACGGGTCAGCCCACCACCAGTACCGCATGTGGTATCGCCCGCCCGGGTCCCAGCCAGGGTTGCTCGCGTCTTGGCCATCATGGGGGCCACAGCAATGATCAAAGGAAGTACTGGGTGTCACCGTCATGGTAACTCCAGCCTCCGCGGTGGTGGGCATGAGTGTGCATGTTGGGTATCGTGGCATTGTAGTAGAACACAACGGTGATCGGGTCGGCCGGGATGGTGCAGTTCGGATCCCGGTATGAGTAAGGGAGTGTGTCGCCCCAAGGATCCAAGTGTGCCTCAGCTGGGAGTGGCAATCTGTTCACCAACAGTACGAAGACAGCTCCCGCCAGCGCGCCGACGGCTAACGCCAATAGGGCGGGCAAGCGCTGGGCCCCAGCCATTCTGCTCACCTCCCACCAGCACAGTCTGCCCTGGGTCCAACCGAGTTATGCACTAATGATATGCCCCCCCGCGCCTGTCAAGAGGTGGTGACTATAGTCCCAAAATCGAGGATCCGCTGAGGGCGGCCCGGGGCGACAGTCCGTGGCGTAGAGGCCACCGGGGGGACGGTCTTGGTGGTCGCCCTCACACGTGGGGCGGGAAGAGGGACTCCAGCTCCTGGCGCAGGGGGTCGCCTTCGGGCAGGTAGCGGGAGAAGTCGCCCGTGGGCTCCTTGCGCTCGCGGATCCCCGTCTTGTGATAGCGGCGCACCTTCTCCTGCAGGAGGATAAGCCCCTGCAAGAGGCTCTCGGGACGGGGCGGGCAGCCCGGCACGTAGACGTCCACGGGGACGATGAGGTTGACCCCTGGCAAGGTGGAGTAACCATAGGCGAAGGGGCCGCCAATGGTGGCGCAGGAGCCCATGGATATGACCCACTTGGGCTCCGCCATCTGCAGGTAGATGCGGCGCACAGGCACGGCCATCTTCCACGTAACGGTGCCGGCCACGATCATGAGGTCCGCCTGCCTGGGGGAGGCCCGGAACACCTCCGCCCCAAAGCGGGCGATGTCGAAGCGGGAGGCGGCGGTGGCGATCATCTCGATGGCGCAGCAGGCCAGGCCGAACATGAGGGGCCAAAGGGAGCGGCTGCGGGCCCAACTGAGGATCTCGTCCACCCGCGTCAGGAGGACGTTCTTGCCGATGGCCTCCTGCAGGGCCGCTTCCGCGTCCCGCTCCATCCTCACTCCCTCCTGCTGGCCGCCCGCCTTAAGGGGGAGAGGGAGCGCAGGCGCTCCACTACCATCGGCAGCACCTCCAGCACCCTCTCTATCTGAGCCATGGTGTTGTCCTTTCCCACCGAGAGGCGCAGGGAGCCGCGGGCCAGCTCATCGGGCACTCCCATGGCCCTCAGGACGTGGGAGGGCTCCAGGGAGCCGGAGGTGCAGGCGGAGCCGCTAGAAGCAGCGATGCCCTCCAAGTCCAGGGCCATGAGGACTCCCTCCCCCTCTACCCCCTCGATGCAGAAGGAGGCGATGTGAGGGGCCCGGCGGGAAGGGTCGCGGGGCCCGGTGATGTGTACCCCCTCCAGCCGCCGGGGCAGCTCCTCCAAGAGGCGATCGCGCAAGGCCCGGTAGTGGGCGGTGCGGACCTCCCGCTCCTCATAGGCTAGCTCCACCGCCTTGGCCAGCCCCACGATGCCAGCCACGTTCTCCGTGCCGGCGCGCCGGTTGCGCTCCTGGGCCCCACCCAGCTGCTGGGGGAGCAATGGGGTGCGGGAGCGCACATATAGGGCCCCCACCCCCTTGGGCCCATAGCACTTATGGGCCCCTATGGTCAGCATGTCCACCCCTAGCCGGTTCACATCCACCTCTAGGTTGCCCACCGCCTGCACAGCATCGGTGTGAAAAACGGCCCTGGGGTTGCGGGCCTTGACGATGCGCACGGCCTCGGCGATGGGCTCGATAGTGCCCACCTCATTGTTGACGTACATGATGGACACCAGCACCGTCCCTGGGCCCACCGCCCTCTCCAGGGCCTCCAGGTCCACCACCCCCTCACGATCCACCGGCAGATAGGTGACCCGGAACCCCTCCTTCTCCAGACGCTCGGCGGGATGGAGGACCGAATGGTGCTCGATGGCGGTGGTGATGATGTGGTCGCCGCGGCCCCGCATGGCATAGGCCACCCCCCGCAGGGCCAGGTTGTTGGCCTCTGTGGCCCCGGAGGTGAAGACTATCTCCTGCGGCCGACACCCCAACACCTGGGCCAGGGCCCGCCGCGCCTCCTCCATCCCCTTGCGCGCCTCCTGGGCCTCCAGATAGACGCTGGAAGGGTTGCCCCAGTGGCGGGTAAGATAAGGGAGCATGGCCTCCAGCACCCTGGGGTCCAAGGGGGTGGTGGCGGCATGGTCCAAATAAATGCGCTCCATACTTCCCTTATGGCAGGCTAACATGCCCCCAAAGGGCGGTCAAGCGCTCGCCTTGCGCCCATCCCCGGGGTATGTTACACTGAGGACGGCTAAGGGATATTTTGATAGTCAAATGTTTACAAACGCTCCCCTGAGGGCGGGAGGTATGGGCGATGCCACGTGAGCGAAAGGTCATATCGCGGGAGACGGGAATAGAGGAGAAGGAGTACAAGTGGGGGTTCGTCATCCCCATTAAGGAAGAGGTGGTGCCCAAGGGGCTCAATGAAGAGGTGGTGCGCCTCATCTCCCAAAAGAAGGGGGAGCCGGAGTGGATGACGGAATGGCGGCTGCGGGCCTACCGCTACTGGCGCTCCCTGGGCTACCTAGAGCCCAAGTGGGCCAAGGTATATCACCCGCCCATCGACTTCCAGGACATCGTCTATTATGCCGCCCCGGTGCGGGACGACGGCAGCCGTCCCAAGAGCCTGGACGAGATCGACCCCGAGCTGAAGCGGGCCTTCGACAAGCTAGGCATCCCCCTGGAGGAGCAGAAGCGGCTGGCGGGGGTGGCGGTGGACGCCGTCCTGGACTCCGCCTCGGTGGCCACCACCTTCCAGAGGAAGCTGGAGGACCTGGGCATCATCTTCTGCCCCATATCGGAGGCCATCCAGAAGTACCCGGACCTGGTGCGCCAGTACCTGGGCTCGGTGGTACCTTACACTGATAACTTCTACGCCGCCCTTAATTCCGCCGTCTTCTCCGATGGCACCTTCATCTACGTGCCCCCAGGGGTGCGCTGCCCCATGGACCTCATGACCTACTTCCGCATCAACGAGGCGGAGGTGGGGCAGTTCGAGCGCACCCTCATCATCGCCGACCGTGGCTCTTACGTAAGCTATCTGGAGGGGTGCACGGCCCCCATTCGCAAGCGGCACCAGCTACACGCGGCGGTGGTGGAGCTCATCGCCCTGGACGATGCCGAGATCAAGTACTCCACCTTGCAGAACTGGTACCCGGGCGATAAGGAGGGGAGGGGCGGCGTCTACAACTTCGTCACCAAGCGGGGGATCTGCCTGGGCAAGAACGCCAAGATCTCCTGGACCCAGGTGGAGACGGGCTCGGCCATCACCTGGAAGTACCCCAGCGTCATCCTCAAGGGTGACAACTCCGTGGGGGAGTTCTACTCGGTGGCCCTGGTCAACAACTATCAGCAGGCGGACACGGGCACCAAGATGGTCCACATCGGCAAGAACACCCGCAGCACCATCATCGCCAAGAGCATAGCCGCCGGCCACGGCCAGAACACCTACCGGGGCCTGGTGAAGATCATGCCCACGGCCGATGGCGCCCGCAACTTCACCCGCTGCGATTCCCTGCTCATCGGCAGCCGGTGTGGAGCCCACACGGTGCCCTATCTGGAGGTGCGCAACCCCACCGCCCGCATCGAGCATGAGGCCACCACCTCCAAGGTCTCTGAGGAGCAGCTCTTCTACCTCATGTCGCGAGGCATCACCGAGGAGGACGCCCAGTTCATGATCATCAACGGCTTCTGCCGCGGCGTCTTCCAGGAGCTGCCCTTTGAGTTTGCCATGGAGGCCACCCAGCTCCTGCGAGTGAGCCTGGAGGGGACGGTAGGCTGAGGAGGAGACATGACAGGCGAGGTAGTGCTGGAGATAAGGGGCCTGCGGGCCGGGGTAGGAGGGGTCGAGATCCTGAAGGGCATCGACCTTACCGTTCGCCTGGGGGAAGTGCACGCCATCATGGGCCCCAACGGCTCAGGCAAGAGCACCCTGGTGAACATCCTGGCCGGCAAGCCCGATTACGAGATCCTGGCCGGCCAAGTCATCTACAAAGGGATGGACCTCCTGGCCATGTCCCCCGATGAGCGGGCCCGGGAAGGGGTCTTCCTGGCCTTCCAGTACCCGGTGGAGGTGCCAGGGGTGAGGGTGCGGGAGTTCCTGCGCACCGCTTTGGATGCCATCAGGGAGCACCGGGGGGAGGAGAAGCTCTCGGTGAAGGAGTTCAACCGCCTCCTGCAGGAGAAGGCACGGGAGGTGGGCATGGGCCAGGATATCCTACGCCGTAACGTCAACGAGGGCTTTTCCGGAGGGGAGAAGAAGCGCCACGAGATCCTGCAGCTCCTCCTCCTGGACCCCACCTTGGCCCTTTTGGACGAGACGGACTCCGGGCTGGACATCGACGCCCTCAGGGTGGTGGCCCAGGGCATCAACCGCTTTCGGGGGCCAGAGAAGGCTGTCCTCCTGGTGACCCACTACCAGCGCATCCTCAACTATGTGGAACCCGACCACGTGCACGTCCTCATGGACGGGCGCATCGTGGCCTCAGGGGGCCGCCAGCTAGCCCTGGAGGTGGAGGCCAAGGGGTACGAATGGCTAAGGCAGGCGGTGGAGAGCTAGCCATGGCCCAGGCCCCTACAGTGTATGAGACCTATGTGCAGCAGTTCCGGGCGCTGGAGGAGCACCTCCGCCTACCCCCTTGGCTGCAGCAGATGCGTCGGGAGGCGCTGGGCAGGTTCCTGGGCCTGGGATTCCCCACCGCTCGTCGCGGCAACGAGCCCTGGAAGTATACCGATCTGCGCCCCCTGGCCGCCACCCCCTTTCAGGAGCCCCCACAGGAGGAGCGGAGCTTCCCCTGGCGGCGCTTCCTACCGTGGTCTCCTGGCTGGGACACGGTGGTGGTGGTGGCAGGGGTCCCCCGTTCCTGGCATGTGCGGCCGGAGGGGCCGTGGGTGGGAGACCTGAGGCGGGCCCTGGCGGAGGCCCCCCAAGCCCTGGAGGAGCACCTGGCCCGCTATGCCATTTACCACGATGACGCCTTTGCCGCCCTCAACACCGCCCTGTTCCAAGACCTAGTGGTGGTGATGGTGCCCCCCGGGATAGCGGTGCGACGTCCCCTGCATGTGGCCTTTGTGGCCCCGGACGCTCCCCTGCCCTACGCCCAATACCCGCGCCTGCTGGTGCTGCTGGGCAGAGGGGCCCGTCTCGTCCTGGTGGAGTCCTACGTGGGCCAGGCTCCGGGGCCATATATGACGGCTGCCGTAACGGAGGTCTTCCTGGACGAGGGGGCCTCCCTTGAGCACTACCGCCTCCTGCTGGAGGAAGAGGCCTATCACATCGGCCTCCTGCGGATGCGCCAAGAGCGCGATTCCCATCTGCGTTCCCTCTTCTTTGGCCGGGGATGTCGTATTGGCCGCAACGATGTGCGGGTGGAGCTGGACGGCCCCGGGGCGGAGGCCTACCTCTGGGGCCTATATGTCACCCAGGGTCAGGAGCACCTGGACAACTACATCAACATCGATCATATCAAGCCCCACTGCACCAGCCGCCTCATCTATCGGGGCATCCTGGACGGGGCCTCCCATGCCATCTTCGGTGGGACCGTCTACGTGCGCCCAGGGGCGGTGAAGACGGACGCTGAGCAGGAGGACAAGAACCTGCTCCTCTCGCGGGAGGCGGAGGTGGACTCCAAGCCATCCCTGGAGATCTATGCCGATGACGTGAAGTGTGGGCACGGTGCGGCGGCGGGGGCGCTGGCCCAGGATGCCCTCTTCTACATGCGCAGCAGGGGCCTGGACGAGGCCACAGCCACCCTGCTGCTCATCAAGGGGTTCGCAGCTGCCGTTCTGGACGAGGTGCGCTTGCCTAGGCTCCGCACCTTCTTGGAGCGGGCCACCGTCGCTGCCCTGCCCAGGCTCAAGACCCTGCCATGAGCGATAGCGCACCCTCCCGCCTCAACCCTTATGTGCGGCCCGACGGGGCCCTGGATGTGGCCCGCATCCGTCAGGACTTCCCCATCCTGCAGCGGCAGGTCCACGGGCGTCCCCTGGTTTACCTGGACAACGCCGCCACCTCCCAGAAACCGGTCCAGGTCATCGAGGCCCTGAGCGACTTCTACCGTCGATACAACGCCAATATCCACCGGGCCATCCACTGCCTGGGCGAGGAGGCCACCGCCGCCTATGAGGAGACACGGGCCAAGGTGGCCCGCTTCATCGGCGCCCCATCCCCCGAATGCATCGTCTTCGTGCGCAACACCACGGAGGCCATAAACCTGGTGGCCTATGCCTGGGGCCGCACCCACATCGGCCCCGGCGATGAGATAGTCATCACCGAAATGGAGCACCACTCCAACATGGTGCCCTGGCAGCGGTTGGCCCAGGAGAAAGGGGCCCGCCTCCGCTACATCGGGGTGAACGCCCAACAGTGCCTGGACCTGACGGGCTGGCCCCATGCCTTTCTCACCCCGCGCACCAAGCTTCTGGCCATCGGTCATGTCTCCAATGGCGTGGGCACCATCCACCCAGTAAAGGAGTTGGTGGCCGAGGCGCGGCGCCGGGGCATCGTCACCCTGGTGGACGGGGCCCAGAGCGTGCCCCACATGCCTGTGGACGTCCAAGACCTGGGATGCGACTTCCTGGCCTTCTCCGCCCACAAGATGCTGGGGCCCACGGGGGTGGGGGTCCTTTATGGCCGCCGCGAGCTCTTGGAGGAGATGGAACCCTTCCTCTCGGGGGGGGAGATGATAAGCCGCGTCACCCTAGAGGGGGCCCAGTGGGCG
Organism: Dehalococcoidia bacterium; assembly: GCA_032249735.1. Classification (GTDB taxonomy): domain Bacteria; phylum Chloroflexota; class Dehalococcoidia; order SM23-28-2; family HRBIN24; genus JAVVHA01. Next base: position 8,606 of record JAVVHA010000004.1, read on the forward strand.
GAGGTGCCCTGGAAGTTCGAGGCCGGCACCCCCAATATCGCCGATGTAATAGCCTTCGGGGCGGCCATCGATTACCTGCAGATGCTGGGCATGGAGCGAGTGCGGGCCCATGAGGTGGAGCTCACCCGCTACGCCCTGGCCCGCCTGCGCCAGCTAGAGGACATCGTCATCTACGGGCCCATGGAGCTAGACCGGCGCGGCGGGGTCATCTCCTTCAACCTGCCGGGGATCCACCCCCACGACCTGGGCACCCTGCTGGACTATTATGGGGTAGCCATCCGCACGGGCCACCACTGCAACCAGCCCCTTATGCGCCGCCTGGGGGTGGCGGGCACCGCCCGTGCCAGCTTCTACGTGTATAATACCCTGGAGGAAGTGGACATCCTGGTGGAGGCCATCCGCCAGGCCAGGGCCCGCTTACGGTGAGGGCGATGCTGGACAGGGAGGAGCTCAAGCGCCAAGAGGACGCCCTAGACGAGCTCTACCGGGACATCATCCTTGAGCATTACCGCCATCCTCGCAACCGCGGTTCCCTCCCCTCCCCCACGGTGGTGAAGGAGGGTGATAATCCCCTTTGCGGCGATGAGGTGCGCCTGGAGCTGCTGGTGGAAGATGGGACCATCAGGGATGTGCGCTACCAGGGGCAAGGGTGCTCCATCTCCCAGGCCTCGGCCTCCATGCTGACGGAGGCAGTGCGGGGGCTCACCCTAGAGGAGGCCCACCACCTCTATCAGCGTTTCCACCACCTCATGATCGGCGACGAGGAGGTAGACACCGCCGATCTGGGGGACCTGGAAGCCCTCATAGGGGTGCGGCGGTTCCCTGTGCGGGTCAAATGCGCCACCCTGGCCTGGCATGTGCTGGAGGAGGCCCTCAAAGAGCTAGGGGTAGTGAAGAGATGAGGCGGCGCACGGTGGCCTTGGCCTCTTCTCTCCCCTCCAGAACGGCGGCCACCGCCTCCAGGATAGGCGCCTCCAGGCCCCGTTCCCGCAATAGGTAACGTAGGGGGCCCAGCGCTTGTACCCCCTCCACGGTGGTCCTCTCCAGATAGGGCTGCCAGGGGCCGCCCCGGCCCAGCAGCCGCCCCAGGGTCACGTTCCGCCCCTTGCGGCTGTAGCCGGAGGCCAAAAGGTCCCCCAGCCCTGCCCAGCCCAGGATGGTCTCGGAGCGGGCCCCTAGAGCGGTGGCGATGCGCACCATCTCCCGCAAGGCCAGGCAGACCAGGGAGGCCTTAGCGTTGGCCCCTAGGCTCTCGCACATGCCCAGGGCGATGGCATAGACGTTCTTTAAGGTAGCAGCCATCTCCACGCCGCAGACGTCGTCGGTAGCCAGCACCCGCACGCCCTGGCCCTCCAGGATGCGCCCGACGGCATGGGCCGCCTCTGGTGCCTGAGATGCCACCACCAGCACGGTGGGCCGGCGGCGCCCCACCTCATGGGAGAGGGCGGGGCCGCCCATGGTGGCGATGCGCGCCCCGGGCAGCTCCTGGGCCAGTACCTGGCTCATGCGCAGCCCCGTCCCCCCCTCGAGCCCCTTGGCCACGTTCAGGACCAGGCCGTTCTCCGATAAGTAAGGGGCGAGGCGACGGGCCACCTCCCGCACCGCCTGAGAAGGCACGGCCACCACAGCCATCTCTGCACCATCCATGGCCTCGGCAAGCCCTGTGGTGGCCGTGACCAGGCGATGCAGAAGTACCCCAGGGAGATATCGCGGGTTACGCCTCCAGCGGCCCATGTGGCCCACCACCTCCTCCTCGATGCCCCACATGGCCACCCGGTGGCCGTTGCTAGCCATCAGCTGGGCCAGGGCCGTCCCTATGGCCCCCGTGCCCAGGACGCATACCTTGCAGCTCATGCCCGCCGAAAGGAGTAAGTGGCCAGGTCGCGGGCCACCATGGTGTTGGCTAGACCGGCGGTGGTGAATTCCTCCCCTACGTGGCTGAGGACCAGCAGGGTGCGGGGGTGGAGGCTGCTCCGAAGCTGTAGGATATCGGCCAGGCCCATGTGCTCGGGGCCCTGTTGGGCATAGGTGCAGTCCACCACCATCACATCTGCCCCCTCCGAGAGCTCCACCAGGTCATAAGAGAGCTCGGCGTCGCCACTATAGGCCAGGGTCAGGTCGGGCAGCTCCATCCGATAGCCAAAGCACCTGAGCTTGCCTGTAGCGTGCTGCACCGCCTTGGCCCACACCCGTAGGCCATCCACCACCAGAGGCCCTTGTTCGTTTGCCTCTAGATAGATACGGCGGTAACCAGCATCCTGACGGGAGAGGTCGGGGAAGCAGCGGTCCAGGAAATCCTCCAGGAAGGGGCCGCCCCCTGGCGGCGTCACCACATACAGGTCGTCGCGACGAGGGCTCAGGTAGCAATATTCCAGGACGAGGAAGGGGAAGCCCATGAAGTGGTCGCCATGGAAGTGGGTGATGAATACAGCCCGCACCTGCGAGGGGGGTATGCCCAGCCTCTTGAGGTGGGGGAGGGTGGTGGGAGGGCAGTCGAACAGGTAGCGGCCGTTCACCAAAAAGCCACTCCAGTACCTTTGGGGGCTGGTGAAGGCGCTGCCCGTCCCCAGGAAGGTCACCTCGGCCATGGCCTCTGCGCCGCCATAATAACAGCGTTCCCCCCTTGGGGAAACAGCACCCCCACATGGGCACAAACCCGCCAGGGGACGACGCCAAGGGGGATAGAGCGCTGGCCTCAGTCGGCGGAGGGGAGGACCTTGGGCTGCAGCAGCTCCATGGCAGCGCCGCAACACTCCACGCTACCGTCCCCCGGCCGGATGCAGAGGACCTCAGTGCCGCAGGTGTTGCACCGGTAGCGCTTGCCCAACTGGTTGGCCATGACAGACACCCCCGAGCCTAGCCCTTCATCTGCATAGGCTGGCCGCAGCAGACCAGCTGACCTTCACCCCCGCGGGTGACGATGAACTCGCTCCCGCATACGCTACACTGGTAGCGCTTGCCCACTTGGTTGGCCATGCCACCTCACCTAGCGTTGACTATTGGGGGGCCAACCCCCAGTCAATATATAGTCTACATAGGGCAAAAGGTCAACCTACCCCCTCACTGAGCTATCACCTTCCCCTCCATCTCCGTGGGGTGGACGGTGCAGTTGAAGTAGTATTGGCCGGGGGCCAGGTTGACGGTGATGCTCTGGCGGGCAGGGCCGGTGATGATCTCCGTGCCCGCGATCTTCTTCCCGTCCTTCTTGGTCCAGATGGTGAAGTCATGAGGAACAGCAGTGTCATCGTTGACAAAGAGGATGGTGACCTGCGTGTTGGCAGGCACCCGCAGTTCCTTAGTGTCGAACTTAAGGGTAGGTATGGCCCTGATGGTCACCTGGCCTCCCACAGGGGCGGGGGTTCTCGCCGCCGGCGGCGGGGCCTTCTCCTCCCCCTGCTGACAGGCGATGGCCAGCGCCCCTGTCAGCAGGGCGACAGCTACCAGCAGGAACTTCGCCTGACGCCACACGGCTCCTCCTTTATCCCCTCCTTATTGCTCCACAGTGATGATACCCCACATGTTTGTAGGGTGGACGTCGCATCGGAACGAGTATACGCCGGGCTGATAGGGGGTAAAGACAGCCTCGGCTTGCTGCCCTCCTTGAATGAAGGAACCGTCGGCCGGCACGGCGAAGTCATCGCCACTACCCCACTGCCCGTCGGGGCCGGCCACCCGCAGGTTGTGGGGGTTCTGGCCCTCGTTGATGATCCTGATGGTCACCTCCTGGCCCGCCTTCACCTTGAGGTTGTTGACTACGAAGATGTTGTCCCTCATAGGCACCTGTATGACCCCATCGGTGGGCTCGGTCACCTGGGCCTGGATGGGCTGGGCGGTGGGCGGGATGGCAGGCTGGCCCGGGCTAAGGGTGGGCGCGGGGCCAGCGGCAGCAGCGGGGGCCGGCGGGCGCTGGCCGCAGGGCGGTGTGCCGCCCTCCCCCGTGAGGGGGCCAGTGGGCGGCGGGATGGGCCCATTGAGGACCTGGGTTCCGGCGGCGTGAGAGGCCGCCTCCGTGCCAAAGACCCCCCGCTCTACCACGATCTCGTTGCTGGGGTCCTGCACCCTCACCCCTCGCTTGTGGGGAGCAGGGGTGGTGCCCTGAACCCCTCGCTCCACGGTGATGGTCTTGGCCGCCGGGTCCACCGCCACCACCCGCATCAGCTCCCCCTCCGCCTGCACGATGATGCCTGCCCGGAAATCGGCCGACGACTCCAGGGGGAGGACCCTATCGGTGGCCGAGACGGACCTGGCCAGGGAGCTGAAGGCAGGGAAGGACTTCACCTCCACCACCTCGTCCTCTATGCGCAAAAGCTGGCCCACGCTGAGCCCCACGTGGGCATCGTTGAGGGGTAGGACGGCATCGAAGGGGCCCACATCGGCGGCCAGGCGCAGCACATCTCTCTGAGGGGTACGGATGGTATCCAGCTCGTGGGCCAGCTCCTGCATGGCCTCCCACCCCATCTTGCTAACAGCGCTCGGGTCGTGGCTTACCTCGTCCAGCCAGCTGCCGGTAATGAGGGTTACTAGCTGCCAAATCTGGGTATCGGTGAGGGTGCCGCCTTGCTCCTGGCTCCAAGGGGGCATGAGGGTGCCCACCCGCCCGCAGCGGAGGGTGTCATAGAGGCGCTGCTGCAGGGGCTTGAGCTTGGTGGGGTCTGTAACCCGGTAGGCCTCCAGGTTTAGGGGAGGGCCGGGGAGATTGGGGTTCTCCATGTAGCCCCGGCCTGTGTCCCCATGACATACGCGGCAGTTAAGGGCGAAGACCTTGCCCCCGCGGATGGCGTTCTCTTCCACCTGGCGACGGGAGGCATCCTGGGCCCGCACGTTCTGGTCCCACACGAAATAGATGCCCAGGGTGATGATGAGCAAGAACATGAGGCCGATCATGATGTTTATCTGCTTGCTGGTGTTCATAGAGGATGCCTCACCCTATCCGTACTGGAAGCCAGGCAACCGCACCGCCCGCGCCGGGTTGTCTTTGCCACCCATGCGGGCGTTGTTAGGGCCCGTGAGCACCACGATGCTGCCGTCCTCCTTCACCTCGATGGGGAAGGTGTCCATGGAGCGGGGGGCGGGCCCGAAGACGAGCACCCCTCCCTCCTTGGTATAGGTAGAGCCGTGACATGGGCACCGGAACCACCCCTTGCGCCCCATGAACACGAAGTCGGGGCGCCAGGGGACCGTGCAACCCAGGTGAGGGCACTTCCACCAAAGGGCCAAGACTCCCCCTTGGGTCTCTTCGCCGTTGGGGGTCACCCCTGGCTGGAGGTGCACCAGCCAGAAGCGCCCTTCGAATATGCGCACCGGCTCCCCCCCAGGCTCGGGGATGGCGCTCTTGGGCACCGGCACCGGCCCGCCAAACCCCCGCACCCTCCTGGGGTAGAGGAAGTCCAGCTGCGGCCCGAAGATGCCCAACAGGGCCAGCCCCAGTGCTGTCCAAAATCCCCCCAGCACGAAGACGCGCCGCGATATAAGTGGCTTGCCCGCCCGAGCAGGGGTTGCCACAGGGGTGGAGACCTCTGTAGGCCGCGGCCCCAGGCCCCGCCTCTCAGCCATGGTGCCCCGGGCCTCGGGCGCCAGGTTGAGCCCTACGTCCTGTTGCTCCTCAGCCATGCCTGCCATGCCTCCCCAAGTTAGCGCCCGCCCCCATCTCTCGTCATCCCATCCAGGGCCCCACCCCCATAGGGAGGGCGGGGCAGAACCTCACGGACACCCTGGCGGGGTGGGTACGGTGCCACAGTCCACCCTCAGATCGGTAGGCGGAAGGAGGGCCTGGCCCGGACCCCGGAAGAAGCTGCCAACTATGGTCAGGGCCAAGTATGCGGCCATGGCCCCGGTGAAGAGGACGATCATAACGTCCCTGGTGGTGCGCACCCACCCCACTCGGAAGAGGACATAGACCCAAAGGAAGGCCAGCCCAAAGATGATCAGCAGGGGGATCACCTGTTCCACCATCACCGCCGCCACGTTGATGTTCATGTCCCCCCACAGGTGCAAGTTCTTGAAGTAGAGCTCCGATATGCCTCCTAGTTTGGGCAAGGGGAAGCGCCAGTCCTGGGGCCAATCAAGGCCGCCGATGCTGAACTGGAGGCGCGTCTCCAGCTCTCGCGCCCCGCCCAGCCCCTCCGGGCCGCCCGCCAGACAGGGGGGCCAGTGGTGGACCGCCTCCTCAGCGCAGGTGGGGAAGAAGCGCGTAAGCCTCTCAAACTTACCAGCGTCGAAGAGCACCAAAAGCCAGGTGACGGCCATAGCGAATATGGCCGTGAGCACCGTCAGGCGCACGGAGTAGCGGGTCCCAAACCATACCCCCTGCCCCTCGTTGCTGCGGTCGATGTACGGTATGACCGCCAGGAAGAGAAGAAAGATGCCCGGCAACAGCACCCCCGCCCACGCCTTGTCCATATGCAAAAGCAGCTCCTGCAGGTTCAGGAAGTACCAGGGCGCCTTGGACGGGTTGGGGGTGATGTTGGGGTTGGCCTCATTGAGCAGGGGGGCGTTGATGAAGACGGACAGGAGGATGAAGGTGAAGAGGAAGAGGACGGCCGATACGAACTCCGGGAAGAGGAGGTCAGGCCACACCAGCACCTCCTCCTCCCGCTCCCGCCGCGGCCGCGGCGGCGCAGCGGGGCGGGGTGCCGGCCTCCTCACCTCTACAGCCATGACATCACCTCACAAGGGCCGCGCCAGCCCCCCATCGCGACGGATGCGCCAGAAGTGCACCGCCATGAGGATGGCCGAAAGGAGCGGCAGCCCCAGCACATGCAAGGTGTAGAAGCGGATGAGGGCGTTCTGCCCGATCTCGAACCCCCCAAAGAGCACCTGCTGCACCTCATCGCCGAAGTAGGGGGTGGAGCCGCCGATACCATGCCCCACCGTTATGGCCCAGATGGCCAACTGGTCCCAGGGCAGCAGGTAGCCGGTGAAGCTCATAAGGAGGGTGAGGAAGAGGAGGGCCACTCCCACCACCCAGTTGAACTCCCGCGGCGGCTTGTAGGCCCCCGTGTAGAACACCCGCATCATGTGCAGGAACACCAGGATGACCATGCCGTGGGCCGACCATCGGTGCAGGTTACGCATCAAAAGGCCGAACCGCACGTTGGTCTCCAGGGCGGCGATGTCCCGCCAGGCCCGGTGCACGTCCGGCACATAGTAGAACATGAGCAACACGCCCGTCACCGTCAGGATGATAAACATGAAGAAGGTGAGGCCTCCCAGGCAGTAGGTGTGGGTGACCTTGACATGCGTGCGGTGGATGCGGGTGGGGTGGAGATGGAGGAATATATTGGTGGCCACCACTAGCATCTGGTTGCGGGGCGTGTTAGGGAATCCGGAACGGAAGATGGAGCGCCATATGTAGTTGCGGAAAAGCCGGTCATACAAGCGGTCGCGCCAAATGGTCAGGCGCTCTTGCCAGTTACGAGGCCTTCCCGGCTCTTCATATACGGCCATGCCTCCTTACCTCTCCCACCACTTGCCCAGGAGGACCATAATGCTCATAGAACCCACGACGGTAGCCAGCACGGCCAGGAACTCAAACCCCTCCGGCACGTGCCGCATGATGATGGCCATAGTCTCAGGTATTACGACCATCGGGGTCGGTTTTGTGAAACCTCTTGCAATCGCAAAGCTAGCACCCGCCTCCCCTAGTGTCAAGGGGGTTTAAAGACCTGCTTGACGCATTCGCCTGGCTCCGGTATAACTAGGGATTACCGCCGGCCATGTGGGGGTAAGGACATGGACGTGGAGGGAGGACCCGGCCTTTGGGAGCTGGAGGAATGGCGAAAGCGTTGGCCAGCTCCCTGTCAGGAGGCGTGTCCCATACATACTGATGCCCGCGGATACGTTATCCTCACAGCCCTGGGGCGCTTCCAAGAGGCCCGGCAAGTAGCCCAGGACCACAACCCCCTGTTCCACGTGTGCGCCTGGGTGTGCGATGCCCCCTGTGAGGACGCCTGCACCCGTGGCGAGATAGACCGCCCTATAGCCATCCGGCGCATAAAGCGGTTCCTGGCCCACAATGGACAGGTGGTGGAGCTGCAGGCGGCTCCCCCCACGGGGAAACGCGTGGCCATCGTAGGGGCGGGGCCGGCGGGGCTAGCCGCCGCCTACGAGCTGGCCCTCCTGGGCCACGCGGTGGAGGTCTACGATGCCGCTCCCTTCCCTGGGGGGATGGTGTTTTTGGGCATACCCCGCTTTCGGCTGGGGATGGAGGTGTTAGAGCGTGATCTGGCACCCTTGCGGGCATTAGGGGTGGAGTTCCACACCGGTGTGCGCGTGGGGAAGGACATGTCCCTACAGGAGCTGCGCCGCCGGTTCGATGCCGTAGTCATCGCCGCCGGCTGCATGAGCCCCGTGACCCTGGACGTGCCGGGGGCCCATCTGGAGGGGATATACTTACCTCTGCCATGGCTGGAGGAGGCCAACATGGGGCGGCGGCCCCCCTGTGGGCAGCGGGTGGTGGTCATAGGCGGCGGCTTCACAGCCATGGACGTCTCCCGCACCGCCGTGCGTCTGGGCGCCCAGTGGGTGGGCGTATTTTACCGTCGCACCCGCAGGGAGATGGAGGTGGACGAGGAGGAGCTGGAGGAGGCGCGGGAGGAGGGAGTGGAGCTCCACTTCCTGGCCTCCCCCGTGCGCTTCTTGGGCACAAACAAGGTGGAGGCGGTGGAGTTCATCCGCAACCGGTTGGGGGAGCCCGACGCCACCGGTCGCCCCCGCCCCGTGCCCATCCCGGGCAGCGAGTTCACCGTAGAGGCGGACACGGTGGTCCTGGCCATCGGCCAGAGGCCTGACATCTCCTGGCTAGGGGATGAGCTCCCCGTCCGCGACGGGTACCCCCAAGTGGACCCCGAGACCCTGATGGTGGAAGGTCAGCCCGGGCTCTTTGCCTGCGGCGACTTCGTCACTGGCTCCAGCACCATCGTGGCCGCCATGGCCCAGGGGAGGCGGGCGGCGGCCGCTGTTCACCGCTATTTGGGCGGGGAGCCGCGGCCCCTCTCGCCGCGCACGGCCCAGCTGGCAGGCATCCTCTACCCTAAGATCTACGAGGGCCCCAACTTCGCCAGGCCGCAGCCACGGGTCCCCAAGGCGGAGCCGGACGTCCGCCGCCAGCGCTTGAGCCTAGAGGTGGAGATGACCTATAGCGAGGAGGCAGTGCGGCTGGAGGCCTCCCGCTGCCTTTACTGCGGCCTGCCGGTGCAGATCCGCCCCGAGGACTGCATCATGTGCGATGCCTGCGTGGCCGTCTGCCCAGTCAACTGCATCCACCCAGCGGTGACAGCCGAGGTGGGCGGCCCTCGCTGGACCGATAGCGTGGTGGAGGCCACCACCTACCGCATCGACCAAGAGACGTGCATCCGCTGCGGCCGCTGCCTGAAGGTCTGCCCCACCAGGGCCATCTTCGTGGGGCCTTAGCCCCTTGAACGTGCGGCTTGCGCCATCTACCCTGGCCCCGGAGGTGAGCCGTGGACCTGCTCTTGCAGGGAAAGGTGGCCATCGTGGCCGGGGGCAGCCGGGGCATCGGGAGGGCGGTGGCCCTGGGGCTGGCCCAGGAGGGATGCCGGCTGGTGCTAGGGGCCCGCGACCCCGCCCACCTGGCTGCAGCCCAAGAGGCGGTGGCCGCCCTAGGCGCCCAGGCGGTGACCGTGCCCGGTGACCTCACCCGGCCCGCAGACTGTCGGCGCCTGGTGGACGCTGCCCTGGCGGCCTTCGGCCGGGTGGACATACTGGTAAACAGCGTCCACGCCTCCCTGCCGGGGGAGGATGAGGAGGTGTGGCGGCAGGGCCTGGAGACGTTGCTCCTCGTGCCCGTTCGGCTGACCAACTTAGTATCCCCCCACATGAAGGAACAGGGGGGAGGGGTCATCGTCCACCTGGCCTCCATATGGGGGCGGGAGGCCGGGGGATACCCGGCCTACAACGCGGCCAAGGCCGCCCTCATCTCCCATGCCAAGGCCATGGCCATCGCCTTGGCGCCCTACGGCATAAGGGTGCTAACGGTGGCCCCCGGCTCCATCGCTCACCCCGGGGGGACGTGGTGGCGGCGGCAGTTGGAGGACCCCAAGGGCATGGCCCGTTTCGTGCGGGACAACATACCTATGGGCCGCTTCGGCACGGCAGAAGAGGTGGCCAACGTGGTGGTCTTTCTCTGCTCGCCGCGGGCGACCTGGGTGACGGGGGCTTGCGTGGTGGTGGATGGAGGTCAGAGCCGCACCAATATCTAGATGTGGCTGAGGGCGCCCCCGTCCACCCAGATGACCTGCCCCGTGACGAAATCGGCAGCCTCAGAGGCCAGGTAGACGGCCGCGCCAGCCATCTCCTGCGGCTGGGCTAGGCGGCGGTAGGGCAGGTAGCGTTCTAGGGCCGCCTGGGCCTCTGGGTCGCTGGCCAGCCCCTCCCTCTCCGTCCATCCACAGCCCAGGGCGTTTATGGCGATGCCCCGGCGGGCCCACTCCAGGGCCAGGGCGCGGGTGAGGTTGAGCACCCCGGCCTTGGCGGCACAGTAGGCGGTGGCGTTGGCAAGGCCCCTCTCAGCCGATAGGGGCACCACGTTGATGATGCGCCCCTTGCCCTGGGCCAGCATGGGGCGGGAGGCGGCCCTTATGGCCAGATAGACGGCCTCTAGGTTCTCCTCCAGCACGCGACGGAACTGCTCAGGCCCCGTCTCCTCCAGGGGGAGGGCAAAGGGCAGGTCATGGGCGTTGACGAGGATGTCCAGCCGCCCCAGCTCCGCCACCACTTTATCCACCAGGGCCTCCACCTCCTGGGGGCTGGTGGCCCGGACGGCGGCGGCCAGGGAGCGACGTCCCGTCGCCCATACCTCGTTGGCGCAGGAGTGGGCGGCCACCTCCTGCGAGGGGCTGGTGGCGCAACAGGCCACATCGGCCCCCGCCTCTGCCAGGGCCACCGCCAGGGCCCGGCCGATGCCGTTCTCCACCCCTATCACCAGGGCCACCTTGCCATCTAGGCGCAGCTCCTGCATGGCTTACTCCTCCCTAAGGGGTATGCGGGGGGCAAGGCCAGTGGGCGCCTGGCCGCCAGCCAGCCCTCCTCCATCCAGGACGATGATGCCTCCGTTCATATGGTCGGACAGGGAAGAGGCCAGAAAGACACACGCCGGGCCTATCTCCTCATCGCGCCCCACCCGCCCCATAGGTATGAACTGGCCCCCCCGCAGATACTGGAGCACCTCTGGATTCTCGTGGGGGAAGAAGCCAGGGACGATGCAGTTGGCCTGGATGTTGTAGCGGGCGTAGGTCAGGGCCAGGGACCTGGTGAAGTTGATGATGGCAGCCTTGGCCGAGCAGTAGATGAAGTTGTTGCGCCCTCCCCGCAGCCCGTAGCCCGAGGAGACGTTGATGATCTTCCCTCCCCCCTGACGCACCATGTGGGGTATGGCAGCCCGGCAGCAATAGAACACGCTGGACAAGTTAGTATCGATGCCCAGCCGCCACTCCTCGTCCGTGATCTCCTCCACCGGCTTGTCGTACCCAGGGGTGGCGCCGCCGGCGTTGTTGACCAGGATGTCGATGCGCCCCAGCTCCTTCACGGTGGTCTCTATAAGGTTGGTGCATTGGTGTGGGTCGGTGACATCGGTGGGCAGGGCCAGGGAGCGAGGGCCCAGCTCCCGCACCAGACGTGCCGTCTCCTCGATCTGGTCTTGGGAGCGGGCGGCACAGACCACGTCCGCCCCCGCCCGAGCCAGGGCCACGGCCATTGCGCGGCCCAGGCCACGACCAGCGCCGGTGACCACCGCCACCCTGCCATCCAGCCTCAGCTTGTCAAGGATGCCCACTTGGAACCCCCCTTCTTCTGTTATTCCCAGCTCAGCCAATTATACAGCCCTATGAGGCCGTTCCTGGCTCGACGGCTGATAAGGACGGTAATCCCAGCCGCCACCCCACCACTGCCCCTAGGGCCACTGGGCTGCAGAGTGCCACCAACGTGTATCCGGTGAAGGTTAGGCATGTGCCCGTCTTCTTCCCGCTGTCCCATGGTTCTTGCCTCATTTGGGATCCCGGCGGGGGCGGTCGCCGAACTTGGCGTCCCGCCACTCCAGGGCTGCCCGCAGCCCCTGCTCCTTAGCGATACGGTAGAACTCCCGCACCACCGGCGCCTGCCGGGCGATGGCGTCCCGCTCCGCCGCCAGCCTCTGCATAGTACGGGCCCCCATCAGCTCCAGGGCCAGGTTGACGATGCGCTTGTTGGCCGCCAGCAGGTCCACCTCGATCTGGGCCATGCGGTCGGCCAGGGCCTCCACCTCCGCCTCCAGCCGCTCGGCCGGCACCGCCTTCAGCACCAGGCCGATGCGCTCCGCCTCCCGCCCGTCGATGGTGTCGCCCGTCAGAAGCAGCCGTTTGGCCCACTGGGGCCCCACTAGGTAGGTCCACATATGGTTCACCGGCGAGCCCATGGCCCGCACCGGCGGGAAGCCGAAGACGGCGTCCTCGGCGCAGATGACGATGTCGCACAGCAGGACTAGGTCAGTGGCCCCGGCTAGGCAGTAGCCATGTACCTGCCCAATGACCGGCTTGTGCATGTCCCAAATAGCCATGCGCAGCTCCAGCCCCCGCTCCAGGTTCCACATGTCCCGCTCCAGGGTGGTGTGGGTGGGGGCATGAGTGCGGTCGCCAGGCGGGGGTGTGATGTCGTAGCCCGAGGAGAAGGCGCGGCCCGCCCCCTTCAGGATCACCACATGCACCTGGGGGTTGCGGTCCGCTTCCCACAGGGCCCGCGACAGCTCCTGCTGCATCTGCCAGGAGATGGCGTTCAGCTTCTCGGGGCGATTGAGGATAATGCGTGCCTTGCGCCCCTCCTGTTCGTAGATGATGGTCTCGTAGGCCATGGCCACCTCCTTATCGGGCCAGCTTAGCGCCGACGTCGCAGCCCTTCAACCCTCCCCCAGGTGCAGCGCCTGCCAGGCCAGCGCCTTGGCGTCCCCTGTGCCCTTCAGGCTCACCAGGCGGACGCCACTGGCCCGCCCCTCCTCGGCTAGCGGCTCCGGCTCCAGGTCGACGCCCAGAGAGACGATGACACCGCCGCCCGCGCGCTCCATTTGGCGGCCGCCGTGGCGCCAGGCCAGGGCCAGGGCGACAGGGGTGAGGGGCCCCAGATCGGCGCAGAAGAAGAGGGCGTCCAGACCGCCCAGGGCCTTGGCCGCCTGGCGCACCATCACCCGCACGGCCATATCGTTGCTGGCGTCGATGGCCTGGGCCAGCACGGCCCCCTGCCCGAGGCGGCCCAGTCTACGGGCCAGACGTTGCACGGCGAAGGCAGCCTCGGCTTCGCTGCGGGCGGCCACGAGAAAGAGGCGGGCGCCGGCCTCGGCCAGGGCCTGGGCCAGGGCGCGGCCTACCTCTGTCTCGGCACCTAGGACGACGACGCGCCTGCCCTGCCAGCCCATGGGCCTCACCGCTCCTAGAGCGCATCGGTAGCTAGGAGGCGGGCGGCGGCCGTCACCCCCGCGCCGGGCTCGGTGCGGTAGCCCTGGCGGGCCAGCTCCTCCTCCAGGGCATGCAGAAGGGCCAGCACGTTCTGGGGTTGGCTGGAGTAGCCCATAAGGCCGATACGCCACACCTTGCCCTGCAAGGGCCCAAATCCGGCGCCGATCTCGATGTTATGGCGCTCCAAAAGGCCTTGGCGCAGTTGGGCCTCGTCGATGCCCTCAGGGACGCGGACGGTGGTGAGGGGTGGGGCGCGGTGTTCCTCCTGGGCCACGTGCAGCTCCAGACCCATGGCCTGCAACCCCGCCCACAAGGCGCGGGCATGACGACGGTGGCGGGCGAAGCGGGCCTCAAGCCCCTCCTCCAGCACCAAGCGCAGGGCCTCCCTTAGGGCGTAGAGCATGGTCATGGGGGGCGTGTGGTGGTAGCGGTGGGCCCGCCCATAGTATTCCCGCAGGAGGGTGATGTCCACATACCAGCTGCGACAGGGCTGGCGCCTCTTGCCCACCGCCTCCATGGCCCGCGGACCGAAGGTGATGGGGGCCATGCCCGGGGGGGCCGAAAGGCATTTCTGAGTGGCGCTATAGACCACGTCCAGGCTCCAGGCGTCCACCTCCAGAGGGCACCCCGCCAAGGAGGTGACGGCGTCCACGATGAGCAGGGCACCGTAGCGATGGGCAACCTCCGCCATCTCCACCAAAGGCTGCAAGACACCTGTGGAGGTCTCGGCATGAACCACACAGACGGCCTTGGCCCCAGGATGGAGGCGCAACGCCTCCTCCACCTGCTCCGGCTCCACGATGCACCCCCAGGGGGCCTCCACCGTCACCACCTGCGCCCCGCAGCGGCGGGCCATGTCCAACATGCGCTGGCCGAAATAGCCGTTGACGCAGACCACCACCGTGTCCCCTTCCTCCACCACGTTGTAAATGGCAGCCTCCATACCCAAAGAGCCCGTGCCGGAGAGGGGGATGGTGATCTCGTTCTTGGTGCGAAACACCTCCCGCAGGGGGCGTTGAGTGTCCTCCAGCAGGCGCAGGAACTCAGGGTCCAGGTAACCGATGACGGGCGACATCATCGCCCTATACACCCTGGGGTGGACGTTAGAGGGCCCGGGACCCAACAGGAGCCGCGCCGGGGGGTTCAGCTCCTCCACCGACTCACCCCTCCCCTTGCCAGCGCAGGACGGGTCGACGGGCGGCCGTGGCCTCGTCCAGACGGTGGAGGGGTGCGGTGTGGGGGGCCTCCCGCACCACCTCTGGGCATTCCTCCACCTCCCTGGCGATGGCCAGCATGGCCTCGCAGAAGGCGTCCAGGTTCTCCTTGGACTCCGTCTCCGTGGGCTCGATCATCAGGGCCTCAGGGACGATGAGGGGAAAGTACATGGTAGGGGGATGGAACCCATAGTCTATGAGGCGCTTGGCGATGTCTAGGGCCTTGACCCCTTTGGCCCGCTGGCGGGACGCTGAAAAGACCACTTCGTGCAGGCAGGGGCGGTCGTAGGGGAGGTGATAGGCCCCCTTAAGGCGCACCCGCACGTAATTGGCGTTGACCACGGCATGCTCAGATACGGCCCGCATCCCTTGGTCGCCCAGGGACCGGATGTAGGCATAGGCCCGCAGAAGCACCCCGAAGTGACCCCAAAAGGCCACCACCCGCCCGATGGACCTCGGCGGGCGGGATAGGAGGAACTGACCCCCCTCCTGCGTGACCACGGGAACGGGGAGATAGGGCGCCAGATGGGCCTTGCAGCACACGGGCCCCGCCCCGGGCCCACCCCCGCCATGAGGGGTGGAGAAGGTCTTGTGCAGGTTGAGGTGCACCACATCGAACCCCATGTCCCCGAAGCGGGCCCGCCCCAGGAAGGCGTTCTGGTTGGCCCCGTCCCCGTAGAGGAGGGCACCACAATCGTGCACCATGGCCGCGATGCGCTCGATGTTGGGGTCGAAGAGACCTAGGGTAGAGGGGACGGTGAGCATCATGGCCGCCACATCGGGGCCTAGGGACTCCTGGAGGGCGGCCAGGTCTACGTTCCCCTCTCCATCGGAGGGGATGGTCACCACCTGGAAGCCGCACATGGCGGCGCTGGCCGGGTTGGTGCCATGGGCCGAGTCGGGCACCAGCACCTTATGGCGGTGCCCCTCCCCCTTGTCCTGCAGGTAGGCCTTCACCATGAGCATGCCCACCAGCTCGCCATGGGCGCCGGCAGCCGGGGCCAGGCTGCAGGCATCCATCCCCGTGATGCGACACAGGGCCTCCTGCAGGCGGAACATGAGCTCTAGGGCTCCTTGCACGGTGGCCTCGTCCTGCAAGGGGTGAAGGTGTAGGAACCCAGGAAGGCGGGACACCTCCTCGTTCACCTTGGGGTTGTACTTCATGGTGCAGGAGCCCAAGGGGTAGAAGCCCGTGTCTACGGAGTAGTTGAGGCGGGAGAGGGACAAGAAGTAGCGCACCACCTCATTCTGGGCCAGCTCCGGCAACCGTAGCTCCTCCCTCAGCAGCCCCGATGGCGGGAGCGGGGCCTCCGGCACGTCCAGGGGCGGCAGGTCCACCCCCTTTCTGCCGGGACGGGAGCGGTCAAAGGTGAGGCGGGCGCCGATGACCTCCTCTTTTGGGTCTGGGCGTCCGGGGACGAATGCCATGGCCCCTCACCTCGGCGCTAGGGAGGCCAGGGCCTCCACCAGCCGGTCTATTTCCTGGCGCGTGTTCATCTCGGTGACACACAAAAGCATGCCGTTGTCGATGCGCCAGGAGACGTCCAGGCCGCCGATGATACCCATCTCCAAGAGGGCCCCGTTGATCTCAGCGGGCGGCCTTGGGCACCCCACCACGAACTCTTTGAAGAAGATGCCCTGGAGAGGCAGGGAGTACCCCGGGAGCTGGGCGATGCGGGAGGCGGCATAATGGGCCTTGTGGTAGCAGAGCTGGGCGATGCGCCGCAGGCCTTCCCGCCCCACCGTGGCCAGATATACGGTGGCCGCCAGGGCCACCAACTGCTGGCTGGTGCAGATGTTGGAGGTGGCGCGTTCCCTCCTTATGTGCTGCTCCCGTGTCTGAAGGGTGAGGACGTAGCCCGCCCTCCCCTGGCGGTCGGTGGTGCGGCCCACGATGCGCCCCGGCATGTGGCGTAATAGCTCCTTGCGGGCGGCGAAGAGCCCCAAGTATGGCCCGCCGAAGGATAGGGGCCAACCCAGAGGCTGGCCCTCCGCCGTGGCGATGTCGGCCCCATACTGGCCCGGCGGGCGGAACATCCCCAGGGAGATGGGGTCGGTACTGGTGACCAGTAGGGCCCCCACTCGGTGAGCAGCTTGGGAGAGGGCCTCCATATCCTCCAGGTAACCAAAGAAGTTGGGGCTCTGGACGGCCAGGCAGGCGTGCTCCTCCCCCACCTCGGGGTGCTCTGGGGATAGAACGTCCACCGCCAGTCCCCTCCCCCAGGCGTAGGTGCGCACCACCTCCAGGTAATGGGGATGGACTGTATCCAGGACGGCTATGCGACGCCGCCCGGTGACGGCGGCGGCCATGAGGCAACCCTCGGCCAGGGCTGTGGCACCGTCGTACATGCCAGCGTTGGCCACATCCATGGCCAAAAGCTCGCACACCATACTCTGGAACTCGAAGATGGCCTGGAGGGTGCCTTGGCTGATCTCGGGCTGGTAGGGGGTATAGGCGGTATAGAACTCGGGTCGGGATACCACGGCCATGACGGTGGCCGGGATGTAGTGTCGATAGGCTCCCGCCCCTAGAAAGCAGGCCACCCCCTGCCCCACCGCCCGGTTGCGGGAGGCCAGCGCGGACATCTCCCCCATCAGCTCCATCTCCGAAAGGGGAGGCGGCAGGCCCAGGCCCTCCACCCGCAGATGAGCAGGGATGTCGGCGAACAGCTCCTCCACATCCTCCACGCCAATGACCTGGAGCATGGCCTGCACATCGTCAGGGGTGTTGGGCAGATAGGGATGTATCATAGCCCTAAGCCTGTGCCTCCTGGGCGATGTAGTGGTCATATTCCTGGGCTGTCATGAGCCTCTCCAGCTCTGTGGGGTCAGAGAGGCGCACCTTTATCATCCAGCCCCGGCCATAGGGGTCCTGGTTTACTAGCTCGGGGTGGTCCTCCAGCTCCCCGTTGACCTCCACCACCTCCCCGCTCACGGGCGCATAGAGGTCGGACACCGCCTTGACCGATTCGATCTCGCCGAAGGGCTCCATATGTCGCACCTGCTGGCCCACCTGGGGCAGCTGCACATAAACGATGTCCCCTAATTGGTCCTGGGCGTAATCGGTGATGCCCACCGTCCCTATCTGGTCTTCCACCTTCACCCACTCATGCTCCCTAGTGTAGAGGCGGTCTTGGGGGCTGGGCATTCATCCCTCCCTATTTGGGTGGTCTGTAGAAGGGACGCCGCACCACCCGCACAGGCAGGGGACGGCCCCTCACGTCTACTATAAGGCGAGTGCCCACCTGGGCCAAGGACGGGGGCAGGAAGGCCATGCCGATGCTCACCCCCAGCATAGGGGAGTGGCCGCCGCTAGTGATGGTCCCTACTGGCCGCCCCTCGTGGAGGACAGAGCACCCTGGGCGCATGACGCCCCTCCCCTCCGCCCGGAGACAGGAGAGGACGCGCTTGGGCCCCTCCCGCAGGGCCCTGACGATGGCCTCCCGCCCCAAGAAGTCAGCATCGTCGTCCAGGGAGACGGCGAAGGTGAGGCCCAGCTCCACGGGGTTGACGCTCTCATCGATGTCCTGGCCGTAGAGGGGGAGGGAGGCCTCCAGGCGGAGGGTGTCGCGGGCCCCCAGGCCGCATGGGACGACCCCCGCCTCTAGGAGACGCTGCCAGAGGAGGGGGCCATGGGAAGAGGGCACCACCAGCTCCAGCCCGTCTTCCCCCGTATATCCGGTGCGAGAGGCGAACAGGAGCTGTCCCTCCCAGGTCGTCTCCAGGCAGCCGCGGCGGTGGAGGTGGGCCAGGGGGAGGGAAAGGGCGGTAGCGGAGATGGCCACCGCCTTTGGCCCCTGCACCGCTATCATGGCCGTCTCTCGGTGCACGTTCTCCAGCCCCACAGATGGGGTTATATGGGCCCGGAGCCAGCCCCAGACCTTCTCGGCGTTGGCGGCGTTGGCCACCACCAGGAAGCGCTGCTGCGCTGGACGGAAGACGTATACGTCGTCCAGGATGCCGCCGTCCTCACGGCAGAGGAAGGAGTAGTGGCCCATGCCCTGAGGTAGAGCGGTCACGTTATATGTGGTGAGGCGGCGCAGGGCGGTGGCTGCCCCCTCCCCCACCACCCAGTACCGGCCCATGTGGGAGACGTCGAACATGCCCGCTGCCGTGCGAACGGCCCGGTGCTCCTCGATGATGCCCCGATACTGCAGGGGCATCTCCCAGCCAGCGAAGGGGAACATGCGCGCCCCTAACCTTACGTGCTCCTGGTATAAGGGGGTGCGCAGGAGGAGGGAGGACATTATCCCCCTCCCTCTAGAGGGAGCCAACGGCGTTTACCTTCCTCTAAGGTCAGCCGCCCTAGGCCGGGGAAGGGGGCGTGCACAGCTATGAGGAGGGCCCGCTTTTCCAACGCCTTCTCCACCAGCCGCTTCTTCGTCTCCAGGCTCACCAGGGGCAGCACGTCGAAGGCCGAGAGCCAGGCCAGCCGTTCTAGCATGATGGGGTGCTGGGCCACCTCTGCTATATAGATGGCCAGCTCCCCCTCCGATTCCACCTCCACCACCATGTGATGGGCGGTGTGGCCCGGGGCAGGCACCATCCGCACGCCGCGGACCACCTCCACCTCCCCTTCCACCAGCTCCACCTGCCGGGCCGCCATGAGGGGCTCGAAGTTCTCAGCCAGGTAGGTGGCCCGGGTGCGCTCGTTGGGGCGCTGGGCCTCCTCCCATTCCCCCTTGGGCAGGAAGTAGCGAGCGCGGGGGAAGGTGGGCACCACCCGCCCCTCTGCCAACGTGGTGTTGCCCCCGGCATGGTCGAAGTGGAGATGGGTGTTGATGACGATGTCCACGTCTTGAGGCCTGATGCCCTCCTGAGCCAGGGCATCCAGGAGGCGGCCGGTCTCCTTCAGGTCGATGCCGGCAGGGGCCCTGCCACCCTTAGTGCCCACCCCCGTCTCCACCAGGACGGTCTTGCCTGCCACCCGCACCACCAGACAGTTAAGGCCGGCCCGCAAGCGGTGATATTCGTCCAGGGGCCCCACCAAGGGCTCCCACATGATGCGGGGAGTGACGCCGAAGAGGGCACCAGCATCGAAAGCGATGGGCCCATCGCTCACCACCAGGAGGTCCAGTCTCCCTAGCTTGAGCCAACGGCCCATGGGCAACCGAGAAAAAGATACTGTTGCCCTGGGGCTCCGGTCAACAAGTTTGCCTGCAAAGTTGGGGAGGCTTATAATCGCCTTAGTCTTGAAGACGGAGGTCGGCATGGGAACGCCCTACGCTTACTTCCGCGGCCGATTCGTACCCCTGTCGGAGGCCAAGATCAGCATCATGACCCATGCCTTTAACTACGGCACAGGCGTGTTCGAGGGGATAAGGGGCAACTGGAACGAGGAGGAGGGGCAGATCTACCTCTTCCGCATGGCTGACCACTACCGGCGGCTGCGGCGCAGCTGTCGCATCATGATGATCCAGCTCCCCTATTCCGATGAGGAGCTGTTCGCCATCACCACCAAGGTGGTGGAGCTGTCTGGGTTTCAGGAGGATGTTTATGTGCGCCCCATGGCCTATAAGAGCTCTGAGGCCCTTGGGGTGCGTCTGCACGACCTGGAGGACGACTTCCTGGTGTTCGTGACCCCCTTCGGCCCCTACCTGGACGTGGAGAAGGGGGCCCGCTGTTGCACCTCCACCTGGCGGCGAGTGGAGGACACGGGCATCCCCGCCCGGGCCAAGATCATCGGCATATACGCCAACTCCGCCCTGGCCAAGACAGAGGCCAACCTCAACGGCTTCGATGAGGCCATTATGCTGGACGAGCGGGGGCACGTGTCCGAGGGGAGCGGAGAGAATCTATTCATAGTCCTGGACGGCAAGCTCATCACACCTCCCCCCTCCGAGAACATCTTGGTGGGTATCACCAGGGAGACAGTCATCACCCTGGCGCGGGAGGAGCTGGGGATAGAGACCCTCGAGCGGCCCATCGACCGCAGCGAGCTTTACGTGGCCGAGGAGGTGTTCCTCACCGGCACCGCCGCCCACATCACCCCAGTCATCGAAGTGGACCGCCGGCCCATTGGCGATGGCCGGCGGGGGCCCATCACGGCTAAGCTGCAGGAGCTATACTTTCAGGTCATCAGGGGCAAGCACCCCAGGTACCGGCACTGGTGCACGCCATGCTATTCGCAGGTGAGGAGATAAGGGCGGAGAGGCCGGCGGGCCTGTGGCGGGGCGCCTTGGGGGTGGGAGTGGGGTGCGGGGCCCTAGCGCTGGCCGCCCTCTTGGCCTTGAAGGTCCGGGGGTGGCCCATCTCCTGGCCTCTGTTCCTCGGGGGCACGGCGGCCTTGACCTTGGGGCTACTGGGGCTGGCCTCCCTATTGTGGGGCTATGGGTGTCTCACCGTGCGCTATCTCCTGACCCCGCGGGGGATGGGCCTGCGCTCCGCTCTCCTTTGGGCCTGGGTGCCCTGGAGCGCAGTAGCGGAGGTGGGCAGGTGGACGGGGAAGAGGCCACGGCTGGCCTTGGGCCCGTGTCTGGCCTGGCACGAGGGGAAACAGAGGGTGGTGAGCTGCGCCCTTCAGAGCCAGAGTCTGGTCTTCGTGCGGGGGCAGAAGGCCACCTACCTCCTCTCGCCCAGAGACCAAGCAGGATTCCTGGCCCAGGCCCACTTCCTCCAGCGCTTGGGGCGGCAAATGGGCGATGACCAGGAGAGGGCAGAGCGGCGAGGCATCCTGGCCCACCCCATCTTCGGCGATGGCCTGGGCCAAGCGATGATGGCCCTGACAGTGGCCCTGGGCCTGGTGTTGGTGGGATACGTCATGGCGGTCTACCCCGGCCTGCCTGAGGGCATCTATTGGAAGCTCACCCCCTTAGGTGAGGCGGGGCTGCCAGTGCCCAAGAAGGAGATCCTGCGCATCCCGGGCACCGCCATGGCCATCCTAGGGCTAGACCTGGCTCTCGCCTTTGGCTCCTATCTGTGGGAGAGGACGGTGGCTTACCTGCTGCTGATGGGAGGGGCCATGGCCCAGCTCCTTCTAATGGCAGGGGCGGTGACAGCGGTAACCAGGGCCTAGAGATGCCCCGCGGGCCTCTTGCCCTCCTTTTGGCCTTAGCTACGGTGGCCTGTGTGGCCCATCCCCAGACCCAGGTGGGGGGCCAACTCTATATCGCCTTGGGCGACTCCCTCACCGCTGGCGTGGGCTCCAGCGACCGCCTCTCCCACAACTTCCCTTCGCTGGTGGCCCAGGCCCTAGGCCTAGCCCATATGAACCTGGGCCACCCAGGGGACACCAGCGCCGACATCCTGAGCCATGGCCACCTGGACCTGGCGGTGGCGGAGGCCCTCTCCAGGGCCAGGGACGACGACCCAGGAAACGACGTGGCGCTCATCACCATCACCGTAGGGGGTAACGACATGCTGGCCTTCTATGAGGACCACTTCCTCACTGGCCAGTGCCCGGATATCCCTACCGTCCGCGCTCGCCCCGATTGCGTCAAGGCCTTGGAAGCGACCATCCGGCAGCTGGGGGATAACCTGGGCCGCATCCTGAGCCGCCTGCGGGAGGCAGCCCCACAGGCGGAGATCGTCGTCTTCACCCTCTATAATCCCTTCGCCGGCCAGGACTCCCCCCTGGCCCAGATGGGGGACCTGGTGCTAGAGGGGGGGCCGGACCCCTTCCTCCCCCAAGGAGTCAATGACGTCATCCGGGAGGCAGCCAAGACCCACGGGGCCAAGGTGGCCGATGCCTTCCCTGTCATCTCCAGCCGTAGGGACCTCATAGCCCAGGACGGCATCCACCCCAACGACCGGGGCTATGAGGTGATGGCCCAACTGGTGCTGAAGGCCTTGCAGCCTACTCCCCAGGGCGAGGAGCATGAAGAGATTCGAGGTGGTGGTGCTGGGGGCGGGCCCAGCGGGGAGCAGCGTAGCCCGGCGGCTCTCCCGCGCGGGGGTACGCGTCCTCCTGCTGGAGCGACGCCCTCTGCCCCGTGATAAGCCCTGCGGCGGCGGCGTCACGGTGCGGGCGGCGGCCCTGGCGGCGGTAGATATCCTTCCGGTGGTGGAGAGGACCATCTACGGGGCCCGCGTATCGCTAGCCCTTGGCCCCCATAAGGATCTTTGGCACCACCTCCCCCTCACTTATATGACGCAGCGGTGGCGTCTGGACCACTTCTTGGCCCAACTGGCCACCGAGGCAGGGGCCGAGCTCCACGACGGCGAGGGAGCCATCTCCTTGCAGGAGGAAGGCACGGGGATGGTGGTGCGCACGTCCCGCGACGCTTACCGCGCATCGGTGGTGATAGGGGCCGACGGGGCCAACGGTTTGAGCGCCCGTTTCCTGGGGGCCCGCGCCACCTACGAGGAGGCGGTGGCCTTAGAGGCCCACGTGCCCCTCCCAGCCGATACGCTGCACCAGTGGCGGGAGTTAGTGGCCCTAGACCTGGGGAGCATCGCCGGGGGCTATGGATGGGTCTTCCCCAAGGGCGACCACCTCAACGTGGGGGTGGGGGGCTGGAAGTACGCCTCCCATCTGCTGCGGGCCCGCCTTCGCCACCTCTGCCAGCGCTACCGTCTCCCCTGGGAGAAGGTGGAGGGGCTGCGAGGGCACCACCTCCCCCTGCGCCGTCCCCACTCGCCCCTGGTGGGACGCAGCCTTCTGTTGGTGGGGGACGCCGCTGGCCTGGTGGACCCCCTCTCAGGGGAGGGGATCCACATGGCCTTTGCCAGCGCCGCCCTGGCAGCGGAGGCCGTCCTCCGCTTCCTGGGTGGGCAGACTCCCCATCTCCTTGGCTATGCTGAGGCGGTGGAGAGGGACATAGGGCCGGAGCTGGCCACCGCCCGCATGCTGCAGGAGGTGTTCCACCTCGCTCCCCCGCCCTTTGTCGCCGTATTGTGGCATAGTCGCCACTTCTGGCGTCTCCTCTGCCACCTGATACGGGGCGAGTTAGGCTATCGGAGGATGTTGCACCTGATGGGGCCCCTCGGGCACCTAGTGCCCTTTTTCGCCGCCTGGGCCCAGAGGCGCCGCCTGACCAGGGTTCGCGACTCCCTGGCCGCCTTTTACCTACAGCACAGGGCGAGATGAGGACCACCGAAGTCACAGATGGCGAGCATGCTCATCTTCGAATCGCCCTGTTGGGGGCTTCACACGGGCACCGTCATGGGGGCGCGTATACGCGGGTATCGGGGCGGAAGGCGGCCCAAGAGAACCAGAAATGGTTGATGGCCGTCACGGGCTCCAGCCGGCGGCCAGCCAGGGGCCCCCCGCGGGCCTGGCCGAGCAGATCCCAAGTGCTGCCGGTCTCACGGTCACGGAACTTGTCCCCCAACGCCTCGAAGGTGAGGACGCGGCCGTCCATGAGGCGAGAGAAGACGGCGGCTGAACCCACGTCGCGCCCTTCCCCCACCGCCCCCACATCCAGAGGAGAGGCAGTCCCCTTGCGCCAGAAGACCACGATGGGGTGGCCGGCCACCGTGTCGTTCACCACCTTCACTCTGGCAAGCACATCGTAGGGGTAGGCCACCGCTTCCCTGCCCATGTCCACCGTCACCACCCGGGCCATGGCCGGCAGGGCGCCGGCGATGGCCGGCCCCTGGTAGAGGAAAGGATCGCCCTGGTCGTAGGCGATGTAAGGGTTCAGGCCATAGGGCCGGCTATGGCCCGTCTCCCTTGAGAGCACCCGCCCGTTGGGATAGGCAGTCTTATAGTCCTGCCATGAGACCAGGTTGGCGGGGACCATCGCCAGCCGCTTGCCGGTGAGCTCTCCAACGATAGCCTCGCCAGTGGCCTGCTGCCACCAGGACTCCGTCTGACGGTCGTACATAATGAGGTTGCTGAAGCGCAGCCTGCCGGTGGTGCCGAAGTCCAGCACAAGCCCGTCCAGCTCTCGGCGAAAGACGATGGCCGTGTTACATAGGGGGCACCAGGTGACAGCGACCGGCGTCCCGCCCACCACGTCGTTGACGATCTCGTGCCATATGAGGATCTGGACGGGGTAGGCTCGCGCGTCGCCTCCTATCTCTAGGGCCACCACTGCCTCCCGAGAGGCAAGCCAGCCATCGGCCTCGCGGACGCTCACGAACTTGGGCGAGTGGATGGCTGGAATGCCGTCGCGCGGTGGCCCTCCCGATATGATCTCGCGGTAGGGGACGCTGTGCTTGCTGAAGTCCGTCTTGGGGAACTCTACCTCGATGCCAAAGGGAGGGGTATCGGATACGGCTGATGTTCCATCCGCCATGGGTGCAGGAGCGGACGTGGTATCCTCCCCGCCACAGGCGAGTAGGGTCAGGGGGAGGATAGCTAAAGTCACTCCCCAGACGAGTAGACGTTTACTAGCCCCCATCTTGCCGTCGCACCTCGTCGCTAGTGGTTATATCGATCCTCAGCCATTCCTCAGCCATGCTACAGCACCCTAAGCTGGAAGCCCTATGCTCCCTAGAGTGTAGCAAGCCCCGGCCAGAGCCTCACGCCTCTCTTCGGTGCCGGCCTGCAGGAGCATGGCTTGTGAGCCAGAAGAGAGAGGGAGCTTACACCAGAGGCCCACACCTGCGCCAGGAGAGAAAGGGGATGCGGCGGGTTCGGTGGGGCCTGATGCAGAGAGAAGGGGTGGAGCCCTAGCCGGCCCCGCCATAGGGGGCAAGAGCTGAGCCCCACCGCACGTTAGCGCACCAAGCTCGAACCGGTTAGAGGTTTGGCTCACCCCCCTTGACCCTGAACCATGGTTCAGAGTCTAGAATGAGGCCGTGCTCACCATAGGCAGGCTGGCTGAGCGCAGCGGGGTGCCCATCTCCACCCTGCGCTACTACGAGCGGCTGGGGCTCCTCAGACCCCAGAGGCGCAGCGAGGGAGGGTTCCGCATCTACGGCGAGGAGGCGGTGGAGCGGCTGCGCTTCATCAAGAGCGCCCAGGCCCTGGGCATACCCCTGCGGGACGTGCGCCGCATCCTGGCGGTGCGGGACGAGGGCCTCGCCCCCTGTCGCCACGTCCTGGAGCTTTTGTCGGGGTAGGTGCGGCGGCTAGAGGAGCAGATGGCCCGCCTAGCCGCCCTGCACGGCGACCTGCAGGAGCTGCTGCGGGATCTGGAGGGCAGGGTGGCCCTCGACGCCCGCACCGCCGAGGAGTGCCCCTGTCTGGAGATCATCGCTGAGTTCGAGCGCAGGAAGGAGGAGATGCGCCATGGACTATGAGCTGGTCATCATCGGTGGCGGTGCGGCGGGCTTCGCCGCTGCCACCCACGCCGTCGAGGTGGGTGCGCGCACGGCCATGGTCAACGCCGGCCTGCCCCTGGGGGGCACCTGCGTCAACGTGGGCTGCATCCCCAGCAAGCACCTGCTGGCCCTGGCCCAGGGCTACCACCGGGCCCAGCACCCGCCCTTCCCCGCCCTGGGGGCTGTGCGGCCCTCCTTTGACCTGGCCCGGGCCATCGCCAGCAAGGAGGAGCTGACGGCCGCCCTGCGCCACAGCAACTATCAGACGGTGCTGGAGTCCTTCGGCGAGACGGTGACCCTTTATCAGGGCTGGGCCCGCTTCCGCTCGCCCCATGAGGTGGAGGTGGACGGCCAGGTGATCCGAGGCGAGCGGTTCATCGTGGCCACCGGCTCCCGGCCGGCCGTCCCGCCCTTCCCAGGCATCGAGAGGGTGGACTACATCACCAGCCGTGAGGCCATGGAGCTGAAGGAGGTGCCCGACAGCCTCCTCGTGGTGGGGGCAGGTCCCACGGGGCTGGAGCTGGGGCAGTTCTTCGCCCGCCTGGGGACGAAGGTGACGGTGCTGGAGAAGCTGCCCCAGGTGCTACCCAGGGCGGAGCCCGAGGTCTCCCAGGAGCTGCAGCGCTGTCTGGAGGCCGAGGGCATGGAGTTCCATTGCGCCTGCGACATCAGGCGCGTCTGGCAGGAAGGGGAGACAAAGGTGGTGGAAGCGGAGGTCATGGGCGAGAAGAAGGTGTTTCGAGCCCAGCACCTCCTTTTGGCCACCGGCATCACCCCCAACACGCAGAACCTGGGCCTAGAAGCGGCGGGGGTCAGGACCGACCGCCGCGGCTTCATCGTGACCGACGAGACCATGCGCACCTCGGCCCCCCACATCTATGCCGCCGGCGACGTGGTGGGCAGGATGCCCCTGGAGACGGTGGCCGCCCGGGAGGGGTATGTGGCCGCCCGCAACGCCCTGGAGGGCGCCGGCGAGCGCATGGACTACCAGAGCGTTCCCTGGGCCGTCTTCACCGACCCCCAGGTGGCAGCGGTGGGCATCACCGAGGAAGAAGAGATGCGCCGCCTGGGCTCCTGCTCCTGCCGAGTGGTGAAGATGTCCCAGGTGCCCAAGGCGGTGGCAGTGGGCGACACCCGCGGCCTGCTCAAGATGGTGGTCCACCCTCAAGACGGGCGGGTGCTGGGGGTGCACATCGTCGCCCCCCAGGCAGCCGAGATGGTGCACGAGGGTGTGCTGGCGGTGTGCCTGGGCCTGAAGGTGGAAGACCTGGTGGAGACCGTCCACGTCTTCCCCACCTTCAGCGAGGCCCTCAAGCTGGCTGCCCTGGCCTTCCTGCGCGACGTCAGCGTCATGGCCTGCTGCATCAGGTAAGGGGGAGACGAGATGGCCAAGACCATCAGCCTGCGTGTTGAAGGGATGACCTGCCAGGGCTGCGCCCACTCGCTGACGGCCTACCTCAAGCGCGAGCGTGGGGTGCTGGACGTGCAGGTGGACTGGCGGGCCGGGCGGGCCGTGGTCACTTACGACCCTGCCCTGACGGGGCCTGAGCGCATCCTGGCCAGCCAGGCCTTCCAGGGGCCCTTCCGCGCCCGACCCGAGTGATAGGGGGGCTGAGTCATGGAGAGATCCTTCCGTATCAGCAGGGACTACCGACTGCGGCAGCTGCCCCCCGTTCTGGCTCGGAGGCTGCAGGAGGTGCTGACGCTGCCCTGGGTGCCAGCGACGCTGGGTGAGCTGGTGGACTCCCTGGCAGCGAGGCTCCAGCGGGTCGCCCCCGTCGACCTGTGCTGCCAGGGCTCGCGGCACCGGGTGACCGCAGGGGGAGAGACCACCCACACCCGCTGCTGACGGACTAACGGGAATCGGCGGTGGGTATGGCTGGCCTGCAGGTCCCCGGGGCGTCACCTATGTGGATGGCGGAGGGAGCGGGATTCGAACCCGCGAGGGGGCTTTCGCCCCCCACCCGCTTAGCAGGCGGGCGCACTCGGCCACTGTGCGATCCCTCCGCCTGCCATCAACAATGTACAGCGTTGCCAGGCCCACAGGCAAGACCCTTACACCGACCCCCTTCTTTGGTGACCCCCTCCCTGATATACTCGCTAGCAAATGGCGCGTCCATCAGCTGCAGGGCGGGGAGAAAGCTCCCCCTTCCTTGTCCACGACTTCCATACCCACTCCACCCTCTCCGATGGCGCCCTCTCCCCATTGGAGCTCATCCGGCGGGCTACAGTGGCAGGCTATGTGGCCATAGCCATCACCGACCATGCCGGCCCCGGCTCCCTGGAGCGGCTGATAAGGGAGGTGGAGCGGGACTGCCAGGTGGCCATGGGAGAGTGGGGCATCGTTGCCTTGCCAGGGGTGGAGCTGACCCATGTGCCCCCTGGGGCCATCGCCGAGGCAGCGGCCGCCGCTCGCCGCGCCGGTGCCCTGGTGGTGGTAGTCCACGGTGAGACCGTGGACGAGCCGGTGGCCCCAGGCACCAACCGGGCAGCCATCGAGTGTGGGGAGGTAGACATCCTGGCCCACCCCGGCCTCATCACCTGGGAGGATGCCCAGCTGGCAGCCCAAAAGGGCGTCTTTCTGGAGCTCTCGGCCAAGCCGGCTCATGCTGTGGCCAATGGGCATGTGGCCCGCATGGCCAAAATGGCTGGGGCAAGGCTCCTGGTGAGCTCCGATAACCACGCCCTGGACTTCCTCACTCCGCAACGCATCCGCCAGGTCATCCTGGGCGCTGGCCTCACCGAGGACGATGTGGAGGAAATAGGGATAAGAAATCCCCACCTTCTGCTGGAGAGGGCGCTAGGGCGGGCACGAGCTCGTTGATGGGGGCGGCAGGGGCCCCCACCGCCCCCTACCTCCGAGGCTCTAGCCCTTGCCTATCCGGTACATGACCGTCCCACACACTGGGCAAGTGCCTTTGGTGGCGGGACGGCCATTCTTAAGGGTTACGGGCTGGGGGTTGCGCATCTCGCGCATAGCGCGACACTTGAGACAGTAGGCCTGCATCTTCACACCTCCCGACTATGGTATTGGTCAGGTCGTGCGACCTGCCTTTGGCCCCTAGGATATGAATATCAGCATCCTTGTCAATACGTTTGCGGCCCCTCATGAGGGGGACAACAGCACCGTCTTAGGGCGCCAAAGGCCCGCCGCCCCATCCCAGCGCATGATGGCCACCAGCGAGCCATCGGGCCCGTGGGCCCGTGCCCACCCCCCCTCGCCAGGCCCAGGGCGGCGTATGGGGCGACCATGGGCCACCGCCATAGCCTCCTCTCCATCCAGGGTGAGGGACGGCAGATGAGGAAGGGCAGCCTCCAATGGCACCAGGTAGGCCCGCCAGGTCTCGCTTCGGGAGGCGTCCTCCAACTGGCGCAGAGGCACGGCCTGTTCTATAGTGAAGGGCCCTACGGCTGTGCGCACTAGGGCCTGCACATGGGCGCCACACCCCAGGCGCACGCCTAGGTCGTGCACCAGGGAGCGCACATAGGCGCCCTGCCCACACTCCACCTCCAACACCACCTCCGGGCCCTGGAATCGGATCACCTTAATCCGGTGGACCTCCACCCAGCGAGGGGAGAGCTGCACAGACTGGCCGGCCCGCACATACGAGTAGGCGGGACGCCCCCTTACCTTGATGGCGCTATAGGGGGGCGGGGTCTGCAGGATGCGGCCCACCATGGACGAAAGGGCCTCCTGCAGGGCCTCCAGGCTCACATGGGAGGGGTCGGCTCCCCAGGTGGGCTCCCCCTCGGCGTCGTAGGTGGTGGTGGCCTGGCCCAGGCGCACCCATATGCGATAGGTCTTGGGGAGGGATAGGAGGTAAGGGGAGAGGCGAGTGGCCCTCCCTAAAAGGATGAGGAGGACGCCCCCGGCCAAGGGGTCGAGGGTGCCGGCGTGGCCCACCTTCCTCAGCCCCAGTAGGCGGCGCAGACGGGCAACCACGGCGAAGGATGAGGGGCCTGGAGGTTTGTCCAGGTTGATGAGTCCGTCGCTCTCCAAGGCCTAGGCCCCGCCCTTGCGGGAGAGCTGGTCTATGATGCGCAAAAGACGATCCCCCTCCTCCAAGGATTCGTCCAGATGGAAGTGGAGCAGAGGGATGCGGCGCAGGACCACTCTCTGGCCCAGGAGGTGGCGCATGTAGGGAGCGGCCCCCTTAAGGGCTGCCAGGGCTGCCTCCTTCTCTTCCTCTTGCCCTAGGACGCTCACGTAGACCCGGGCGTGCTGCAGGTCAGGGGTCACCTCCACCCTAGTGATGGTGATGATCTGGAGGAGGCGGGGGTCGCGCAGCTCGCGGCGCAGGAGCTCAGCAAGCTCCTGGCGGAAGAGGGCCCCCAATCTTTCGGTGCGCCTGGTCATGGCACCACCCCCACCAACCTCTTAGCCCTTGGGCTGGCGGCGGAAGGTCTCGATGGTGTCCCCTTCCTGGAAGTCCTGGAACCCCTCTACTCCCACCCCGCACTCGTAGCCGGCAGCCACCTCCCGCACGTCCTCCTGGAAGCGGCGGAGGCTGGCGATGCGGGAGGTGTGGATGACCTCCCCACCGCGGATGACGCGGCAGGGGGCGCCACGGACGATGACCCCCTCCCGCACATAGCAGCCGGCCACCCGCCCCTGGCGGACGCGGAAGACGGCCCGCACCTCCGCCCTCCCCTCCACCACCTCCACCATCTCCGGCTCCAGCAGCCCCGCCAAGGCCTTCTGCATGTCGTCCACCATCTCGTAGATGATGCGGTAGTAGCGTATCTGGATGCCCTTCTCCTCCGCCTCCCGGCGGGCCCCAGGCTCGGCCCGCACCTGGAAGGCGATGATGATGGCCTTGGAAGCCTCGGCCAGGAGGACGTCCGACTCGGTGACGTTGCCGGTGGCGGCGTGGAGGATGTTGATGCGGGCCCTGTCCGTCTCCAGACGCTCCAGGGCGTTACGAATGGCGTCCACGGAGCCCTGGACGTCGGCCCGTACGATGACGTTGAGCTCCTTGACCTGACCGGCGGCGATCTGACCCGCCAGTTCCTCCAAGGTAAGGGCGTGGGCGGCACGGGCGGCCTGCTTCTCCTGGCGCCTCCTCTCCACCAGCTGACGGGCGGAGGCCTCGTCCTTTACCGCCCGCAGGATGTCGCCAGCGTGGGGCACCTCCTCCAGGCCCATGATCTTGACAGGGGTGGAGGGGCCAGCCTCTCGCACCTGGCGCCCCCACTCGTCGAACATGGCCTTGACCTTACCCCAGGTCTCGCCGGCCACCACCACGTCCCCCACCCGCAGGGTGCCCTTTTGGACGATGACAGTGGCCATGGGGCCGCGGCGAGGGTCCAGCTCCGCCTCAATGATGGTGCCCACCGCCGGACGGTCGGGGTTGGCCTTGAGCTCGGCGATCTCGGCTACCAGGATGATGTGCTCCAGCAGGTCTTGCACCCCCTGGCCCGTTTTGGCCGAGATGGGGAGGGCGATGACATCCCCGCCCCACTCCTCGATGATGAGGCCATGCTCGGCCAGCTGCCGCTTCACCCGCTCGGGGTCGGCCCCCGGCAGGTCCATCTTGTTGATAGCCACGATGATGGGGACGCCCGCGGCCTTGGCGTGGTTTATGGCCTCCACCGTCTGAGGCATGACGCCATCGTCGGCGGCCACCACCAGCACGGCGATGTCCGTCACCTGGGCGCCGCGGGCCCGCAGGGCAGTGAAGGCCTCATGGCCTGGGGTATCGATGAAGGTGATCTTATGGCCCTCCACCTCCACCTGGTAGGCGCCGATGTGCTGGGTGATCTGGCCCACCTCTTGGGCAGCCACGTTGGTCTTGCGGATGTAGTCCAGGAGGGTGGTCTTGCCGTGGTCTACGTGCCCCATGACGGTGACCACCGGCGGCCGCGGCCGCAGCTTCTGAGGGTCATCCTCCTCCTCTTCCTTGGGGAGGGCAGCGGGGGCCTCCTCCTCAGGAAGGGGCTGAAGGCCTAGCTCCTGGGCCAAAGCGGCAGCTGCTTCGTATTCCACCGCTTGGTTGATGTTGGCCATAATGCCCCGCCGCATGAGCCCCTTTATGACCTCGATGGGGGAGATGCCTAGCCTCTCCCCCAGCTCCCTTACAGTGATGGTGGGGGGCAGGGTCACCGTCCGCGTCTCTGCCTGGCTGCGCTCCACTGGCGTGGTCATGACGCCACCTTCTCCTTAAAGGCTTGGGCATAGGCCAGGAGGGCCTGGCGCTCCTGGGGGCCGATGGTGGTGCGCAAGGCACGAGCCAGGCGGTCCTTCTTGAGGGCCTCCTCCCAGCAGTGGTAGCGGGGGCAGATGTACGCACCCCGCCCCGACTTCTTACCAGTGGGGTCCACCTCCACCTTCCCCTCCAACGTGCGAACGATGCGCACCAGCTCCCGCTTAGCAGTGACGCCTCGGCACCCCACGCAGGTGCGCATGGGCACATGCTTCCCTCTGGCCATCCCCTAAAGCTCCTCCCACTCCTCCAGGAGCTCCTCTTCCTCGTCCGTGGGGCGGGGGCGGCGTCCCTTCTTGCGCTTGGCCTTTACCTCCTCCTTCTCCAGTCGACGCCGCTCCCCCAGCACCTCCTCGGCGAAGCGGATGACGGGGCGAGCCGTTGGCTGAGGCGCGGCCACCTCCTCGGCGGGGGCCTCAGAGGGGGCCTCGGCAGGGGCTTCGGCCATGGGGGCCTCCACAGCCACCACCTCTTCCCGTTCTATGACCTCCTCCCAAGGCTGCAATGGTCGTCTCTCCTCAACGACAGCCCCCACTTTGGGGGCGGCCAGCCGCTCCACCATGGACTCGGGCTTGATATCGATGCGCCAGCCCGTGAGCTTGGCCGCCAGGCGGGCGTTCTGCCCCTCCTTGCCGATGGCCAGGGAGAGCTGTTTATCGGGCACCACCACCACCGCCGTGTTGGTCTCCTCCTGCACGATGACACGGCTCACCTGGGCGGGGCTGAGGGCGTTGGCCACGAAGCGGGCGGGGTCCTTGTCCCACTCCACCACATCGATGCGCTCACCCCCCAGCTCCTGGATGACGTTCTGGATGCGCAGGCCGCGCAGGCCCACGCAGGCCCCCACGGGGTCCACCCCCGCCTGGCGGGCGGCCACTGCCACCTTGCTGCGCTGGCCCGGCTCGCGGGCCACCGCCTTTATCTCCACTAGGCCCCGCGCCACCTCCGGCACCTCCAGCTCCAGCAACCTCTTCACCAGGTTCTTGTGGGTGCGGGAGAGGATGAGCTGGGGACCCTTGGGGGTGCGCTGGACCTCCAGCAGGTAGAACTTCATGCGCTGCCCAGGCCGGTACTGCTCGCCCCGCACCTGCTCCGAGGCCGGCAGGATAGCCTCTGTCCGCCCCAAGTCCACCACCACCTGACGCGGCTCCACCCGCTGGATGACGCCCGATACCACTTCCCCTTCGCGGGCCGAGAACTCCTCGTAGACCCGGTCCCGCTCCGCCTCCCGCAGCTTCTGCAGGACCACCTGCTTGGCCGTCTGGGCGGCAATGCGCCCCGCCCCCTGAGGTGTCACCTCTGTGGTGATGACGTCGCCGATGCGGGCGTTGGGCTTTATGCGGCGCGCCTCCTCCAGGGAGATCTCCGTCTTGGGGTCCGTCACCTCCTCCACCACGGTGCGGTGCTGGTAGACATGGACGGTGCCCCGCTCGGGGTCGATGCGCACCGATATGTTGCCCTGCAGGCCAGCATCCTTCTTATAGGCTGAGACGAGGGCGGCCTCCACCGCCCTCAGCACCACCTCCCTGGGGAGGTTCTTCTCCGCCGCCAACTGGGTGATGGCGATCAGGAACTCGCTCTTCATCCTGGCTTCGCCTCCACCACGCCCCCAAGAATTGAAAGAGGTGGGTGAGCCCCACCTCTGGGCCTGGGCTATTCCTCACAAATGTTAACACGCTCAGGCGATGGGCGCAAGGCCTCCCTATCCGTGGAGGCCCTGCAGGCGGCACGGCCCCACCCCCTTCTCGAGGACGAGCACCCGCAGGCGGCCCAGCCCCGCCGGGTCCATGAGCTCGCTGATGGCCCGCCGGCGGGCCAAGAACTCCTCTGGGTCCAGCCCTGGGGCGCGCAAGGCGTCCTCAATGCCCAGGCGGGCCAGGAAGTGGGCCTGGTCGGTGAGGCCTAGGGGGCGTAGCCCCACCTCTTGCCCTGCCTCCATGAGGGTGGTGAAGTCCACCTGGGCGGTCATGTCCTGGGCGCCGGGGCGCAGGTAGGGGCTAGGGGAGGGGCGGTGGCGGTAGAAGCACATGAGGGTGCCGTCCCGCCGCCAGGGGGCGTACAGCTCGGGCGCCTCATAGCCGTAGTCGATGATGAGGGCAAAGCCCCTGGAAAGCCTCTGCCCCACCCACCGCATGAAGGAGGGAGCTTCCAGGTTCACCTCCGCATAACACCCCTCCCCAGGCAGAAGGCCCAGGCGCCGGAAGTAGGCAGCGATGTCGGGGGTGGAGAGGGGGCCCAACTCCTCCCGTAGGGCCCGGCCGTCCCAGCCCACATATACCTCCAATAGCTCCTCCCCCTGCCTATAGACGCGGTGCGCGGGGAAGGCGTCCACCACCTCGTTGGCCAGGATGCACCCCACCACCGAGGCAGGGGGAAGATCCCTAGGGAAGGAGGCCCTCCCCCCAAAGCCAGCGGCGACCAAGGTGCGGCGGGCCAGGCCCCGCAGATACGGGCTCCGCTCCACCACAATATAGCGCAGGGCCCGGTAGAAAAGTGGACGGTGCCGCCTGGCCCAGGCCAGGATGCCCCGCGCCAGGGCCCCCGTCCCTCCCCCCACCTCCACCACCTGAAAGGGATGGGGACAGCCCATGACCTCCCACATCTGGTGGAGCTGGCGCCCCAGCAGGACAGGGAAGACGGGCCCTAGCTCGGGGCTGGTGAGGTAGTCGCCACCGTGGCCCATGGGAGGACGAGGGGCAGCGTAGTAGCCATACCGCGGGTGATAGAGACATATCTCCATGTAGTCGCGAAACGTTATAGGCCCCCAGCGGCGGATGCGACGAGCCAGGGCCTCCACCAGCGCTCTGCTGCCATCCTCCTGGAACTCGTCCATGGCCTTTCCATCTTATCCCGCCGCCCTTGGGCCTTGCCACCGCCACCCCAAGGGCGTTATCATGGCCGAGAGAAGTTGCATCCAGAGCAAATGATGGACAGAGAGCAACTGCTGGAGGAGGGCTTTCTGCTGTTGGCCCGCCTCTTGGCATGGGCCGACCCCAGCCGGCTGGAGGAGTGGGCGGAGCTGGGGCTCACCATCACTCAGATCCGCATCCTGTTCATGCTGCGGCGGCTGCCGGGCCCCTCCGCCCGTCAGCTGGCTCAGGAGCTGGAGGTGAGCCCCTCCACCCTTACTCGGATCATGGACCGCTTGGAGAGGCACGGCCTGGTGCGGCGGGTCACCGACCGTCAGGACCGGCGCCAGGTGCGTCACCTCCTCACCCCTAAGGGGCGGGAGATGGTGGCCCGCCTGGAACAGACGGGCCGTGCCCGCCTGGGGGGCCTCATGTCCCGCCTCTCTTCGGACGAGCTGCAGCAGGTGGTGGAGGCCTTGCGCATCCTCCACCGGTCTATAGCCCAGGAGGAGGGGACGGAGGCGGTGAGACCATGATGGCAGCGGTGGAGAGCCTATCCCAGTTGAGCACCCGGGCCAAGGCCCTGGCGGTGGCTGGGGCCATGATGGCCATGTTCACGGCGGCCATGGACCAGACGCTGGTGGGCACGGCCATGCCTCGCATCGTGGGGAGCCTGGGGGGACTTGGCCTCTTCCCATGGGTCTTCACCGCCTACATGGTCTCCTCCACCACCGTGGTACCCATAGTGGGTAGGCTTACGGACATGTATGGCCGCAAGCCCTTCTATCTGGCGGGCATCGCCGTGCTGGTGGCGGGATCCATGTTGGCGGGCCTCTCCTCCAGCATGCCCCAGCTCATCGCCTTCCGCGCCCTGCAGGGAATAGGGGGAGGGATGGTGATGGGCATCACCTTCATCGTGGTCGGCGA
The DNA here is from genome assembly GCA_032249735.1 of Dehalococcoidia bacterium. GTDB lineage: Bacteria > Chloroflexota > Dehalococcoidia > SM23-28-2 > HRBIN24 > JAVVHA01. The sequence continues at coordinate 44,389 of JAVVHA010000004.1, forward strand.
CCTCTTCCCTCCCGCCGAGAGGAGCAAGTATGTGGGGCTGTTCACCGGGGTGTTCGCCGCCGCCAGCGTCCTGGGCCCCCTCATCGGTGGCGCCCTTACCGACTACGTCCACTGGCGGTGGGTGTTCTATGTGAACTTCCCCCTGGGGGCCATGGCCATGTTGGCGGTAGCGGTGGGGCTGCCGGCGGTGCGGCCCGTAGCCCAGGGGACGGCGCCGGACTGGTGGGGTTTTGCCTTGCTTCCGGCGTTGGTGGTGCCCTTGCTGTTGGCCCTCTCTTGGGGCGGGAGCCGGTTCCAGTGGCTCTCGCTGCCCATGGCCTCCATGTTCGGGGCAGTGGCCCTCCTGCTGATCCTGTTCGTGGTGGTTGAGAGGAGGGCAGCCTGGCCGGTCCTGCCCTTGTCCCTGCTGGGCAACCAAGTGTTCGCCGTGGCAGCAGCCATCTCCTTCCTATTGGGGACGTCCATGTTTGGTGCCATATCCTTCATCCCCATGTTCGTGCAAGGGGTGTTGGGGGCATCGGCTACCAATTCGGGGCTCATCACCATGCCCCTGACAGTGGCCTTGGCCCTATCCAGCACCTTGGGGGGCCAGGTGATAGCCCGGTTGGGCCGCTATAAGTTGGTCAACCTGTTGGGGCTGGCGGTAGTGGCGCTGGCCGTCTACCTCTTCTCCCGGATAGGCATCACCACCGCCAGGGCGGAGGTGACACGGAACATGGTCATACTGGGCACGGGGATGGGGCTGACCCTGCCCGTCCTCACCCTGGCTGTGCAGAACGCTGTGCCCTATAGGATGTTGGGCATAGCCACCTCCTCCATCCAGTTCATCCGGCAGGTGGGGGCGGTGATGGGGGTGGCGCTGCTAGGCTCACGCCTCAATGCCGTCTTCGCCCAGCAGCTGGCCCAGGGCATGCCTCCAGAGCTCCGATCCCTGCCGCCGGAGATGTCTTCCATTCTACGTAACCCCGACTTCTTCCTGAGCCCACAGCGGATGGCCGCCCTGCAGGAGCGCTTTGCTGCCCTAGGAGGGAGGGGGATGGAGCTGTTCGAGGCCTTGCTGGGGACGGTGCGCTTGGCGCTGGCGTCGGGCATCGCCGAGGCCTTTGCCATCGCCCTTTTCCTCTCCCTGCCGAGCCTGGCCCTGGGCCTGCTGCTTAAGGAGATACCGCTGCGCAAGGCCCACGTGGTGGAGCCGGAGCGGCCCGTCCTGCCTGTCCAGACGATGACCCTGCAGGGGTTCGGGGACGGCCCATCCCCTCCCGATCCTGCCCCTCCCCCGGAGGAGGCCGAGCTGAGACGCGAGGTGGCGGCGCTGCGGGAGCAGGTGGCCTATCTGCGCCAGATGGCCCATCGCCGTGCCCAGGCCCCATCCCTGACCTCCTTGCACCAGGAGGTGGACGCCCTACGCCAGGAGCTACGGCTTTTGGCACAAGAGCTCTGCCATCTCGCCCCCGGGGCCTCGCCAGCCCAAGGCGGAAGCGAGGAATGGTCTCGCCTTTTGGAGGAGATCTTGAGGGAGGTGCGGAGCCTGCGGGAGTCCCTGCAAGGGGAGTGGCGGAGACGGCTCACGCAGCACTGATGCTCCTGAGCCCCACCAGGAGGTCTAAGCGGTTGCTGATGATGCCCCTGGCCCCCAGGGAGAGGAGCCTCGTGGCCTCATCCTGGTCGTCCACCGTCCAGCAGAGGAAGGGGATGCCCCGCGCCCGTAGATAGGATGTGCGGGCCTCGTCGGCCAAGGCGCGGTGTAGGGAGAGGCCCTGGGGCGGGGATGGGCTGCCTAAGAGGGCCTCCCACTGCCGAGGCGTCTCCACGGTGAAGAGAAGGGGGACGCCGTCCACATGCTCACCTATCGTCTCCAGGAGCTGCCAGTCCTGCCCGCAGACCATCACATAGGGCGAAAAGTCCAGACGCCGCAACATCTCCCGCAGTCGATGGGCATAGCGGCGCGCGGCAGCAGGGGAGTGGCTGCCCTTGGCATCCCACAGCAGGAGGGCACGCCCGGCAATGAGTTGCGCCACTTCCTCCAGGGGGAGGGGGGCCAGGTCCAGGCGGATGTAGAAGGGGCCTAAGGGGAGGACCCATGGCCCCAGGCCGTGGTAGGCATAGCGACGACGGTCCAGTAAGACCGGTAAGAAGCCTAAGCGCCGCTCATGGCGGGCCCAGAAGCGCCCACCCCAGAACCAGACGTCCACCTCCACCACATCTACCCCTGCCTGGAGGGCGCGGACCACCAGTTCGCGTCGGTTGCCGAAGGCATGTGCTATGGCCAGGGGGGGCCCCTGGGCCTGCAGGGCCTGGGCGGCGCTAATGGCCATCGCCCTCCCCCTGGAGAGAGGCGTAGGCCTTGCGCAGGGCCCGCACCTCTTCCGCCCACCCCCGATAGGCCTGGACCACTTGGGCCAGCACTTGGGCCAGAGTGAGCCTCTCGCCCTCAGGGCTCACCACCGCCCGCTCCAGGTCCTGAGGGCCCACCAGGTGGAGAAGGTTTAGAAGGCGGCGGTGGGCCACCTGCAGGACCATGGCCGCCTCTCGAGGCGAGGAGAGTTGGGCCGGGACGATGCAAGGGGTGGGGGGAAGGCCCAAGGCCGCAGCCACTAGGCGCCCAAAACGCAGGTTGAGAGCGTCCACCGCCCCCTCTAAGAGGTGACGCAGAGAGGAGCCCCCTCCTTCCCAAGAGAACTCATCCAGCCCACATCCCGCTAGGGCGTCCAAAAGGGACTCCTTGCCCGCCTCCAGTTGGCCAGCGAGAGATTCTAAGGATTCCATTGTCCCGCAAGCTTTAAGTTTATGGCCTAAGGTGTCTTCAGCCCAGATCGCAGGCCCTGCCCAATAGGGCCCGCCAGGCCCTCACTGCCCGGGGCAGGAGCCTCCGCCACTGGGAGGGGGCCATGACCCCCTCCTCTGTGAGATATGCGCTCACCCATCGCCCAGGGGTGAGGTCGAAGCGGCGATTGCGCACCTCCACCAGAGGGGGCAGGTGGGCGGCCACTTCCTCCGCCTCACCCTCCTCCAACAGGAGGTGGCGAGCTGGCGAGGGGGGCAGAAGCTTGGTGGAGTCTGCCGCCACCAGAAAGGGAACGCCCGCCCGCCGACAGAGGAGAGCTAGGGAGGAAGTCCCCACCTTGTTGAGGACGGTGCCATCGGGGAGGATGGCGTCGGCGCCCACCAGGGCCGCCTGGGCCTCCCGTAAGGCCTCCCCCAGCTGGGCCTCGGTGACAAGGGTGACGGGGATGCCAGCCTGGGCCAGGGTGTGGGCCAAGGCTACCCCCTCCAGCAGAGGGCGCCCTTCGCTCACCACCACCCTCTGGGGCCTGCGGGCCAGGATGATGGCCTCCACCGTGGAGCTGCGGCTGTAGGTGAGGATGGTGCCCGCAGGCAGGGCCTCCGCCCCCCGAGCCACCAGGCGTGCCCCTGCCTCCTGCCTTAGGGAGAGGTGCCGCGACAGGGCATCGGCAACGTCGGGCGAGGGGCGGACGGCGGCATAGGCATGGGCGATGGCCATGGCGATGCCCGGCATACCAGGGCGGGCGCGGGCCAGAAGGCAGGCAGCCGCCCGCAGGGCCTTGGGGGCCTTTTGGGCCACCTCCCGCAGAGCGGTAAGGGCCAGCATCGCCAGCTCCCCCGCCCCTCGCCGGCGGTCCATAGCCAGCGTCCTGGCCACCTCCTCCACCTCCGCCGGCACCAGGGGATAAACAGCGCTCAAGGCCTCGGGAAGGCGGGGGACTGTCGGATAGAGGAAGACCGATGCTGGCCGCACCCAGCGGGCTGCTACATGCTCCCAATCCAGGCGGATCTGAGCGCCCTGGCGCACCTGCATCAGGAAGGGGTACACCACCCATAGGCGCCCCAGGCGGGGGTCAGGGGCATGCACCGGGGCCCCGGCGCGCACCAGCCTCACATCCTCCTCCCCCAGGCCCGTCTCCTCGGCCACCTCTCGCATGGCCTGGCGGAGGGGGTCGTCCTCCAGATAGCCGCTTACCCCTGCCCAGCGGCCCCGGTATGTGCCCACGGCTCCGCTGCGGCGAAGGAGGAGGACGCGGTCGCCTCCAGGCCCCCGCCGCAGCAAGAAGACCGTGACGACGGGGACTTCTCGCACAGGCCCTTATGCCGCCTTAGCCAGGGAGGCCTTCTGGGCCTGGACCGCCAGCGGTGAACGGTACCCGCACTGGATGCACACCAGGTCGGCCTCGTCGCCCAGAAGGACCTCCACGTACATCATCCCCGTGCAACGCGGGCACCTCAGCGCGGCACCCATCTGGCCTCACCTCCTCTCATCAGGATAGGCTATGGTAGGCATGTTGTCAATATTTCTTACAACGTCATTGTCAAGACTCCATGAAGAGGGGGGTGGTATACTTAGGGGGCGGTGAAGGCTGAGGGGACGCTGCTGGAAGGGCTAAAGAGGCCGGAGGCCTATCCCCACCCGGTGGAGCGGGTGGAGGTGGTGCAGACGCACATCTCATACGTATTTCTGGCTGGGGACTACGCTTACAAGGTGAAGAAGCCCCTGAACCTGGGCTTTCTAGACTACTCCACCCTGCGCAAGCGCCACTTTTACTGTCGGCGGGAGGTGGAGCTGAACCGCCGCTACTGTCCCGAGACCTATTTAGGGGTGGTGCCCATCGTCAGGGGGCGTGAAGGTCTGCAGGTGGGGGGGCGGGGGAGGCCCGTGGAGTACGCGGTGATGATGCGCCGCATCCCCCAGGAAGCCATGTTAGACCACATGGTGGAGAGAGGGGAGGCCACGCCAGAGCTGCTGGCCAGCATCGGGCGCCATCTGGCGGAGGCCCACGCCCGCTCCCCCACCAGCCCCCATATGGCCCGCCTGGGCACATGGGCCATCGCCTATGCCTGGCGGGAGAACTTCGCTCAGTGGGCGCCCATGGTGGGGGAGCTCATCACCGCTGAGCAGGACGCGCTATTGCGCGGCTACGTGGAGTGGTTCCTGAGGCGTCGCCGCCCCCTCCTGCGCCAACGGGCCCAAGAGGGGCGGGTGAGGGATTGCCATGGCGACCTCCGGGCGGAGAGCATCGCCATCCTGCCCCAGGGGCGCATATGTATCATGGACTGCATAGAATTCAACCGCCGCCTCCGCTACACAGATGTGGTGGGGGACGTGGCCTTCCTGGCCATGGACCTGGAGAGGCGGGGCCGGCCCGACCTGGCACGGGCCTTCGTGGAGGCCTACGTGGAGGCCTCCGGCGACCACGGGCTGTGGGAGGTGCTGGACTTTTACCTCTGCTATCGGGCGGCGGTGCGGGGCAAGGTGGAGGGGATCCGCGCCCACCAGCCAGAGGTGCCGGCCCAGGAGCGGGCGGAAGCAGCTGCTTCCGCCCGCCGCTTCTTCGAGCTGGCCTGTCGCTACGCCCGGCGCCACTGGCCCTGCCTCATCATCACATGTGGTCTGGCGGGGGTGGGGAAGTCCACCCTAGCCCGTGCTCTCGGCCTGGAGGTGATCTCATCAGACGTGGTGCGAAAGGAGCTGGCCGGACTCCCCCCCAATGCCCGCCGGCCGGAGGCCTTCGGCGCCGGCATCTACTCCCCCCGCATGACGGAACGCACCTACCATGCCCTCATAGAGCGGGGGCGCCATCTCCTGCGCCAGGGGCGCTGGGTGGTGCTGGACGCCACCTTCCTAAGGCGTCGCCACCGGGAGATGGCCCGCCGCATGGCCGCCCAAGAGGGGGTGCGCTTCCTATGCGTCCTCCTCGAGGCTCCGGCAGGCGAAGTGCGACGCCGCATGGAGCGACGTGAGGAGGAAGGGACGGACTTCTCCGACGCCCGCTGGGAGGTCTACCTGGCCCAAAGGGAGGCCTGGGAGCCCCCCGACGACATACCACCGTCCCAATTGCTGGCCCTGGACGCCACCCGCCCCCCCGAGGAGCTGGCGCGCGCCGTCCTGGGCTTCCTGGGCAGGTGAGGGCATGGCCGAGGAGGGCCGCTTGCCCGTCCTGGCCGTGGTGGGGCCCTCCGGGGCAGGCAAGACCACCGTCCTTGCAGCCCTCATCGGCGAGCTGGCCCGCCGCGGCTACCGGGTGGCGGCCATCAAACACTCACACCACCCCGGCCTCATGCCCGACACCCCCGGCAAGGACTCCCACCGCCTGTGGGAGGCGGGGGCCCAGGCCGTCGCCCTGGTGGGCCCCGACCTGCTGGCCCTGCGATGGCGGGGAGGGCATGGACGGGACCTACCCCAACTCCTCACCTTGCTGAGGGGAATGGCGGACATCATATTGGTGGAGGGGTATTCGGCCCAGCCCATACCGCGCATCGAGGTGTGGCGCCAAGGTCTTGGCCCTCCCCCCAGGCCTGCTGCAGGCAGGATTCTGGCAATGGTAGGCCATGCCCCTTCAGACTGGGAGGGGCCCACCTTCCAGCCCTGGCAGACCGCCCAACTGGCCGACCTGGTGGAGAGGGAGCTGGGCCTCCGTCGCCCATGACAGCCCATCCGCCCACTAGCGCCATCGTCCTGGCCGGCGGCCGCTCCCGTCGCCTCGGCCAGGACAAGGCCCTTCTGGACCTGGGGCAGGGCCCCCTTTTGGTGCACACCGTAACCTTGGCCTCCCAGCTCTGCCCCGATGTGGTGGTGGTGACAGACCTCCCAGGCCGCTACCGCCACCTAGGGCTAGATGTGCGCTGGGCCTGCGACCGCATCGCCGGGGCTGGCCCTCTGGCGGGCCTGGAGGCGGGCCTCCAGACCATCCAGCACGATTTCGCCCTCCTCCTGGCCTGCGACTACCCCTTTCTCGACCCTAGGCTGCTGGGCTACATGCTGGCCCGCCCCCGCGACTACGAGGCCCTAGTGCCCCTCTGGGAAGGGCGGTGGCACCCCCTCCAGGCCGTCTACGCCCGCTCCTGCCTCCCCGTGGTCCAGGAAGCCTTGTCGAAGGGCGAGAGGAGCATGGAGGCCCTCCTATCCCGCCTCCAGCTGCGGGCCGTCACCGCTCAAGAGATAAGGCTTATAGACCCCCAGGGCCTCAGCCTCTTCAACCTCAACACCCCCCAGGACCTGGCATGGGCCCGCTCCCTCCTAGCCCAAAGGGCCCAAGGAGGATAGGGACTAAAGGCCCATGAGGGCACGGCCATAAGGCCCTAGGGAGGAGGGGCGGCCATTTTTTATGGTGAATCTGGAAGGATATCGAGGTGGTATTCGGTTGAGGAGGGGGGTGACCACCGATGACAGCTCCCGAAAGGAAGATGGCCACCACATCCATCATGCCGGAAGGGGTGGCCCGCATCTTCACCAGCCCTGCGTTCGCCTGGCTGTGGCTGGTAGCACGCATGTACCTGGGCTACCAGTGGCTAGAGGCGAGCATCCACAAGCTCTCCGACCCGGCATGGATGAGCACCGGCCAAGCCGTCAAGAGCTTCTGGGAGCGCGCGGTGCAGGTGCCGCCACCGCCGGCTAGGCCGCCCATCGCCTACGATTGGTACCGCGACTTCATCCAGTTCATGCTGGAGAGGGAGTGGTACACGTGGTTTGCCAAGCTGGTGGCTGTGAGCCAGCTGCTGGTGGGCATTGCCCTGGTGCTGGGCGCCTTCACAGCCATCGCTGCCGCTGCCGGTGCGTTCATGAACATGAACTTCATGCTCGCCGGCACCGCCAGCACTAACCCGGTGCTGCTGGTCCTGGGCATCCTGATCATCCTGGCCTGGCGCATCGCTGGCTACTGGGGCCTGGACAGGGTGCTGCTGTGGGCCGTGGGCACCCCTTGGGAGCCGGGGGCGCTGGCGCGGCGGGCCATGAGGAGCATCGGCAGCGGGAGATGGCTGAGGCCCGGCCCGAGGGTGACCTAGAGGAGGTGAGGTGAGATGGCGGGTGTCGGCATCGTCCTCTGGCTGGTGGTGGGAGCGGTGGTGGGGCTGGCGGGATGGTCGGCCCTGCGTGCGCTGGGCCAGGCCACCCTCGCTCACCTGCCCTGGGCGATGGCAGCTGCCCTTCTGGGCTCCTTCGCCTGGAGCGAATGGTTCGGTGACTTCAGCCACTGGGGTGGTGAGCTGGAGGGCTTGTACCTGGTGCCGGCCATCTTGGGTGCGGCCATCGTCACCGCCCTCTACGCGGCTGGCCACCTGATGGAGAGGAGGGAAGGCGCATAGGGGATAGGCCCTAGCGCCCGCCCCCTCTTCGCCTAAAAGAGGGCCCCCAAGGGGGCCCTCTTTTAGCCCCCTAGTCCAATATACCCAAGAAAAGTCGTGACCATTGCCCTAGTAGATCGGTGCCATAAGGCCCTGGGGTTCAGGACGCCAGCCCTCTAGCTTGGGATGGGGAGGGTGAGGGCCATGATGTGGACAGGAGCCTGCCCCCGCTGCCGAGGCCCTGTGGTGGAAGAATGGGACACCTATGGGCGCTACTTCTTCTGCCTCATCTGCGGCTACATCCTCACTGAGGCAGAAGAGAGGGCGTTACTAAAGGAGCGGCAGGGAGCCGCCGCCTAGCTAACCCTGGTCCAAACGACGGGCCAGGAAGGCGGCGGCCTGGGACCTCCGCCGCAGGTTGAGCTTGGAGAGGATGTTGGACACGTAATTCTTCACCGTCTTCTCCGAGAGGTAAAGCTCTTGGGCGATCTCCTTATTGGTCTTACCTTCGGCGATGAGAGCTAGGATGCGCCTCTCCTGGGGGGAGAGGGAAGAGAACTCGTCCCGAGCCCCGGAGGCCATCTGGCGCAGCCGCTCCAGCACCTGGGCCGTGACGCTGGGGTCCAGGAGGGACTCGCCACGGGCCGCCCGCTCGATGGCCTCCGAGAGGGTCTGGCTGCGGGCCTGCTTGAGGATGTAGCCGGCAGCCCCGGCCATGATGGAGCCGAAGAGGGCCTCATCGTCGGCGAAAACGGTAAGCATGATGACCTGCACCTCCGGTAGCTCCTGCTTGATCTCGCGGCAGGCCTCCACTCCTGAGCCATCGGGGAGGCGGACGTCCATCACCACCACGTGAGGGCGGGTGCGGCGGGCGGCCTCCACCGCCTCGGCCACCGTGCCGGCCTCCCCTACCACCATGAACTGGGGGCGCCGCTCTAAGATAGTCCGCAGGCCCATGCGCACCACCTCATGGTCGTCCACGATGAGCACCTTGATGGGCTCCTTCATGCCTCCCCCTCCCTTATGGGCACTTCCAGACGCACATGGGTCCCCCGCCCGGGGGCACTATCGATGACCAGGCGGGCATCCAGGGCCCTTGCCCGGTCGGCCATGTTGCGCATGCCCTGGCGCGTGCGGTCCCGGGGGGCCTGTGGATCGAACCCCACCCCATCATCCGCCACCTCCAGGATAAGGGTGGGACGGTGGTAGGCCAAACGCACCACCAGATGGTTGGCCTGGGCATGCTTGATGACGTTGCTAATGGCCTCTTGGGCCACGTGATAGATGCCCAGGGCTTCCTCCTCCCGCAGGGGAGGCAAGGGCCCTTCGGCCTCCAGACGGACCTCCAGCCCGCCGGTGGCCCGCGCCTCCTCCAGCAGCTCCCGCACCGCCCTTCGCAGGTCACCCACCTGAGAGGAGGCGGGGCGAAGGTCATAGATGTAATGGCGCAGGTCCCTGATGACCCGATCGAGGTCGTCGATGGCCCTCTCCAGGGCCCACCGCACGGGCGAGCCTTCGTCCACCTCCTCGCCAGCTGCCTCCAGGCCCAAGGCGACGGCATAAAGGGACTGGATGACCCCATCGTGCAAGTCCATAGCGATGCGCTCCCGCTCCTCCAGGAGGGCCAAGCTGCGCATGCGGTCGTAAAGGCGGCTCGTCTCCACGGCCACGGCCGCCCAGTTGGCGAAGGCAGCCAGGAGCTGGGCCTGGTCGCGGCCCAAGGGAGTAGGGGCCCGATTCCCCACCAAGAGGACCCCTAGCATCTTCCCTTTGGCCGAGAAGGGCACGGCCACCAAAGACCCTAGCTCCACCCCCTCTAGGACGGCAGGCCTCCCTTCCAGCAGGGGCTCACGGCGACAATCGCTCACCACCAAGGGCTGGGCCATCCGCACCACCAGGCCTTGGGGGCCCTCGTTGGCTGGGAGGGGATCCCAGGCCCCACCCCTCTCCTTCAGGCCCCGCTGGGCGGCCAGATGCAGCTCCTGCCCCGTGGGGTCCAGAAGCATGAGGACGGCCACATCGGCCTGCAGGAGGTGACAGGCTCTCTCCACCACCGACTCCAGCAGGCCATCCACATCGGGCGAAGCCGTCACCTCCTGCCCCAGCTCGAAGAGGGAGCGCCACTCCTCGGCCCGCCTTTCCAGCTGGACCTGCATCCTCTCCAGCATGGAGAAGATGAACCAGGCGAAGGCCACAATACCCAGGGCAGCCACGCTGCCTGCTACGGCGAAGGCGACGGCATCGGTCAGGGCGGGGAGGAGGACGAGATGGAGGACGAGGCCCAGGCCCACCACAAACGCCAGAGGAGCCGCCACCGCCACCCAACGCAGGGCCCTCAGGCTGCCCATCTCCCCTTTAGTCTACATCAGGGGACAGGCGGTGAGATAACTCACGTGGGCGCACCAGAAGACAAGGCAAGGGGGAGCGCTGGAGGATGGCATGGGCCACGCTCCCCAGGGGCCAGGGGCCACCGCCGCGCCCGTGGGTGGAAAGGACCATGAGCCCTGCGCCCACCTCCTGGGCCAGGGCCAGGATGGAGGAGACGGGGTGCCCCACCACCGCCTGAGGGATGGCCTTCACCCCCTCTCTTTCCAGCCGCCTCGCCTCCTCCCTCAGGCAGGCCAGGGCCCTTTGCCGCTCCTTCTCCAGCCATGGATGGGCCTCCTCCGAGAGCCCCTCCACCGCCACCACCTGGGCCAACACCAGTACCGAACCCAGGGCCTGGGCCAGCTCCCGGGCCACGGGCAGGGCAGCCCGAGACAAGGCTGAGCCGTCCGTGAGCAGCAGGATGCGCCGAGGAGGCCAAAGGGCCCGCTGCCCTGGGCGCACCAGCAAGACCGGGCACTGGCTCCACTGGGCTATCCGCTGGGCCACTGCACCCTTGGCCCAAGGGGCCGGGGCAGAAGGAGGCTCATCGGCCAGCGCCACCATGTCCACCTCCCACCGCTCAGCCCACCGCAGGATGCAATAGGCGGGCTGGCCGTAGGCCACCTGCGTCCGCGCCTCCACCCCTAGGTCCTCCAACTCCCTCCTCTTGCGGTCCAAATAGACGTGGGCCCACGTTGTCTCCCGGCCCAGCTCCCGGCGCTGACGGAAATCCGTCAGATGGCTTGTGGGGTCAATGACCAGCAACAGGTAGAGGAGGGCAGCGGTGCGGGAGGCGAGGGTCAGGCCATAGAGGAGGGCCTCCTCCGCCTGGGGCGAGCCATCCAGGGCCACCAGCAGCGACCGAACCATGCCCCACCTCCCGCGGCATTTACATAATACCAGGGCGGGCAGGCAAGAAATCCCGGCCCTTGCGCCCACAACTATTAGGACTTTCGGCCTAGTCTCCATAGGGAAACGTGGCCCTACCCTCCCTTGCGCCATTCCCCATACCCTGGGTCTCGAGATGCCGCAGATGTATCTCGTCTATCCCAAGGAGGTGACCATCCGGAGTGGGGAGAGGGTGGTGCTGCGCCCACCGGTGCCCGAAGACGAGGAGCGTCTTTTGGCCCATCTCATGTCCCTCCCGCAGGAGGAGCGTCACTTCCTGCAGGAGCGGCCCATCTCCCTACCCACAGCAGGGGCGAGGGGGGAAGTCCTCTCTCTAGTGGGCCTCGTCCAGGAGCGCATCGTAGCTCACGGAGCGGTGGCTAGGCGGCAAGGCCCTGCCTATGCCCACATAGGCCAGGTATGGGCCACCGTCTCCCCCGTCTACCGCGGGCGCGGCCTTGGCACCGCCCTCCTCCAAGAGCTGTGCCAGATGGCGGCCGCAGCCGGGATGGAGCTTTTGCTGGCAGAAGTGGTGGACGAGATCCACCGGGAGGCCCTGCGTGCCCTGGAGTGGCTGGGCTTCATGCGCACTGGCGTCATCGCCGAAGGGGCCCGCGGGCCCCGCGGGGAACGGTACGACATCATCGTCATGGCCCTCTCCCTGGGCCGCTGGCAGGAATGGACCCAGTACTAAAGGGGACTACTGGGCCATGGCCAAGGCAAAAGCCCCGGATCCCCATGGCTTATCCTTAAGCTGGTGCCCGCGCCTGCGGCCCGCTGGACGAGCGATGTCGGGGCGCCCTGGGCAGGCGGCGGCGCAAAACGATCCCCACCCCCGCCCCCACGTATCCCACCATCTGCACCGTCTTTAGCAGGAGATGGAGCAGCAAGGCCAGCACCCCCTCCCTCCAGGGCCGCCCGAACCAGATGCCCCCTTCCCTCTCCTTGAGGAAGAGGCTCCAGTAAGGAGTGGCCTTTACGGCATGAAGGGAGGCGCCATAGCGGAGGTTGGTACGCACCAGCTTGCGCAGATCGGGCTCCACATGCCATACGGCGTCCCGCAGAAGCCCCACCCTCTGGGAGAGCTTACGGCACTCGTAATAGATGATGTCGTGGTCGTAGTGCAGGATGTGGGGCACCACCTCTGGCGGGATGGCCTCCATAGCCTTCAGCAGCAAGGCACGGCGGAACAGACGCGGGGGGTTGCCCCCACGGGCTGGGTCGAACCCCTCCTCCGTGCGGAACCGCGCATTGACGATGACCTTAGAGGCGGCATAGAGCCTGGGGATGGCCCAGTTGCGGTTGTAAGACTCCTCCTCCAGGACCAGCATGTCATATGGCCCTTCCTGGGCCAGGGCCACTGCCCTCTCGATGGCCCCGGGCTTGAGGACCTGGTCAGCATCCAGCATAAGGACAAACTCGCCATGAGCCTCCTGCGCCCCCATCATGCGGGCGGCCAGGAGCTTGCCCGGACAGCTAAGCACGCGAGCCCCCATCTCTTGGGCCAGGGCCACCGTGCCGTCCCGGGAGCCCCCATCCACCACTAGCACCTCCAGGGCAGGGTACCCCTGGGAGAGAACCGATTCCAGGCACAGACGAAGGGTGCGACGGCAGTTGTAGGTAGGCACAGTGACCGATACCAAAGGGCATGCCGTGCTCACTTCCACCACCTCCCCACCTATGGCGTGATATGCTCTACCAGGGCAGTTCGCCCCAGGCTACACATAGGACGCGGTCAGCCGCCCCATAGTATAGGACCAGGGTGCGGCCATCCAACACCGCCCCACACGAGAATACCACATTGGGGGCTACCCCTACCCGTTCGTACTCCTCTTCCGGCTCCAGGATGGGGTCCACACTCCGCTCCAGGACCACATGGGGACGCTCTTTGTCCAGGAGCACATAGCCGAGGCGATATGTCCAGGTGCGGGCCTCTACGCCGTGGTAGATGAGGAGCCAGGCGTGATCCAGCTCTATGGGAGGGCCGGCGATGCCCACCTTGGCGTCGTCCCAATAGCCGGGGCGAGGGGTGAGGATCTGCTGGTGGTCGTACCAGTGAACCAAGTCATAAGAGTAGGATAGCCAGATGTGCTCAGCCAGGGTCATGGGGCGATGGAGGAGGGCGTACCGCTCACCGATGCGACGGGGGAAATAGGCAGCGTTGCGGTTGTGGAACCCCACCATGGTGGGCAGGAGGAGGCGGTGCTTGGTCCATGCCCACTCCTTGCGCATCAGCTCCTCCGGCGATAGGGACACCTCGCAGGGGCGGGCCATGTCCCGCTCCTTGCCGGCGTAGATGACGTATATGCGGCCGTCCAAAGCGATGATGCGTGGGTCCTCCACCCCATCCCTCTCGAACCACTCCTCGGGGGCGAGGACAGGGTAGGGTAGCCGTTCCTCCACTTCGTCGTAGCCCCGCAGGCGGGCATAGCCGAGGCGGGCTATGTCGTCCTGGCCACGCGCGGTATAGAGGAGGTGGACGTATTCCCCCAGCTTCACGGCCCCGGCGTTGCATGTCAGCCGCGTCTCCCACCACCTGTCGGTGGGGGTCAGAATGGGGTTACGAGGGCTACGTTGGAGAAGGAGCCCCCTCCCCATTGATGCCGGTCGCCTCGGTGGAAAGATAGCCCATCTCTAGCGCTGGAACCCCGCGAACCGCTCCAGCACCTTTATCTCCACCCCTCCTGGCTCCAGAAGGGATGCGAACTTGCCAGCGGCCTCCCGTAGGATAGGGCCCCGTCGGTGGGCCTCGAAGGCTGCCTCATCCTGATAGACCTCGAAGACGATGATGGTGTTAGGGTCGTTCTGCAGGCGGTGGAAGAGGTAGGTGAGGGTGGCAGGCTCTTGGGCCTCCACGCGCGATGCCAGCTCCTGCATGAACGCCTCCGCCTCCTCCTCCTTCCCCTTCTGGACCCTCAGGGTGGCCATGATGGTGAACATGGGGCTACCTCCTTCAAATTATAGCTTCTTCCTGATAGATGCCGAACACGTCCCGCATGACATCGCAGATCTCGCCCAGGGTGCAATAGGCCCTGACGGCCTCGATGACGTGGGGCATGACGTTCTCCTGTCCCCGACAGGCCTGCTCCAGCCGCCTGAGGCAGCGGGCCACCTCCCGGTTGTCCCTCTCCCGCCGCAGCCGCTTGAGCCGTTCCACCTGCCGGCGGTAACCCTCGCCAGTGGGGTCCACCCTCAGGATAGGGATCTCGATGGGCTCGTCCAAGACGTACTGGTTGACGCCCACCACCACCCGTTTCCCCTGGTCCACCTCCTGCTGGTAGCGGTAGGAGGCGTCGGCTATCTCCCTCTGGAAGAAGCCAGCGCGAATGGCGGGGATGACCCCACCCAGGTCCTCGATCTTGCGGAAGTAGGCGCGGGCCCGCTCCTCCATCTCCTGGGTGAGGGCCTCCACCAGGTAGCTCCCTCCCAGGGGGTCGACGGAGTTGACCACCCCTGACTCATGGGCGATGACCTGCTGCACCCGCAGGGCCAGCCTGGCCGCCTTCTCGCTGGGCAAGGCCAGGGCCTCATCCCAGGAGTTGGTGTGGAGGGACTGGGTACCCCCGAGCACCGCCGCCAAGGCCTGGATGGTGGTGCGGATGAGGTTCACCTCTGGCTGCTGGGCGGTGAGGGAGCAGCCAGCCGTCTGGGTGTGGAAACGCATCCACCATGACCTGGGATCCTTGGCCCCGAAGGTCTCTCGCATCTCCCGCGCCCAGATGCGCCGGGCGGCCCGGAACTTGGCGATCTCCTCGAAGAAGTCGTTGTGGCAATTGAAGAAGAAGGAAAAGGTGGGGGCGAACTCATCGATGTCCAGCCCCCGCTCCAGGCACCAGCGCACATACTCGAAGCCATCGGCCAGGGTGAAGGCCAGCTCCTGCACCGCCGTAGACCCCGCCTCGCGGATGTGGTAGCCGGAGATGCTGATGGGGTGCCACTTGGGCACTTCCCGCACGCAGAACTCCACCGTGTCCACCACCAGCCGCATGGAGGGCTCGGGGGGGAAGAGGAACTCCTTCTGGGCGATGTACTCTTTGAGGATGTCATTCTGGATGGTGCCCCGCAGCTTATGTCTGGGCACCCCTTGTTTCTCAGCCACCACGATGTACATGGCCCAGATCACCGCCGCTGGGGAGTTGATGGTCATGGAGGTGGTGATCTCCCCCAGGGGTATGCCGTCCAGCAGGATCTCCATGTCCAGGAGGGAGGAGACGGCCACCCCACACTTGCCGAACTCCCCCTGGGCCAGGGGGTGGTCGGAGTCATAGCCATAAAGGGTGGGGAGGTCGAAGGCGATGGATAGGCCCGTCTGGCCCTGAGAGAGGAGGTACTTGAAGCGGGCATTGGTCTCCTCGGCCAGCCCGAAGCCCGAGAACTGGCGCATGGTCCACAGCTTGCCCCGATAGCCCGTGGCATATATGCCTCGCGTGTAGGGGTACTGGCCCGGATAGCCCAGGTCCCGCAGATAGTCCAGCCCCGCCACGTCCGTGGGGTCGTAGACGCAGCGGACAGGGATGCCTGAGAGGGTCGAGAACTCCCCCTCCCGTTCGGGCCACTGGCGGCGCACCTCCTCCTCCCACCGCTGCCTATGCTGGCGCAGATCCTCCCTCTGCATAGCTGGCCCCCTCCTGTGGCCTTAGTCTAACGCACAACCTCAATGGAGGGAATCGGCCTATCATCCCCACAGGCCACGGGGGAGGACATCGCCCCAAAAGAGGGCCACCACGCCCCCCAACACTAGGAAAGGGCCGTAGGGGAGGTACTGGCCGCGGCGGACGGCCCGCAAGAGAAGGAGGAGCAGCACCACCACCCCACCAGCCAACATCCCCAACAAGAGAGCCGAGATCACCCTGGGGAAGCCCACCACCGCCCCCAGGAAGGCGGCCAGCTTCACATCTCCAGCTCCCAGACCGCCCCGCATGGCCACATAGGCCACCCCAAAGGCCACGCCCCCAAAGGCCGCCCCTGCTAGGGCCTCCAGAGGCCCCCGCCCTGGCCAGGCCCAGGAGAAGGCCATGGCTAGGAGGGTGCCGGGATAGATGATGCGATTGGGCAGGAGCCTTCGCTCCAGGTCGGCCAGAGCCAGGGCCAGGAAAAGGGCACCGAAAAGGGTCCCTAGGAGGGCAGGCCCGGCGGAGGGCCCCAATCTCGCATATGAGGCCGCCCCCAGCCCCGCCCCGCCTAGGGGCAAAGCCAGGGCCCGCCACGACAGGGCAGCGCCACAGCGGGGACAGGTGAGGAGGGAGCCGATGGAGCCTACCACTGGCCACAGGAACAACCCCCTCGCCTCCAGCTTGCACACCCCACACCGTGGCCATGGCGGAAGAACCCCACCCCCAAAGGCCCCATCCCAGGCCAGGTCCAGCAGGTGGCCCATCACCAGGCCCAAAAGCACAGGCGCCCACATCTCCCTGCCGCCCTATATACCACACCGCCTGCCCCACCAGAACCCCCATCGCTGTAGGGCAAAACCTTACTTAAGGAGGGGCTTGTGACCTACACTAGTGCTGACCGGAGGCCCCTGGGTATGAGCCCCTATGGCCCAGATAATTCATGCCAAATGGCCCATAGCCCAGCCACAAGGGGGGTATAACAATGGGTTCAGATGCGGCAAATTAAGGTGGGGTGATGGCCATGGCCCTAAAAATAAGCCGCAGGACATTCCTCAAGGGCACAGCAGCAGCAGGAGGGGCAGCAGCGGCCGCCACCTTCTTATATCGCGGCCTGGACACCCTAGCAGGACCTGATGGGGAGGCCCAAGCCCAGCTGCCCCCAGGCGAGGAGTGGATCGCCACCCTCTGCTGGATCGGCAAGCAAGACTGTGGGGTGCGGGCGCGCCGCATCAACGGGCGGGTGGTGAAGCTGGAGGGCAACGGCGCCCACCCCCGCAACCTGGGGACCCTCTGCCCCAAGGGGATGGCCCAGATCACCGCCCTTTACGACCCCCACCGGGTGCGCACCCCCCTCATCCGCACCAACGACAAAGGGGTACCCGGCCAGTTCCGCCCCGCTTCCTGGGACGAGGCCCTGGACCTGGTGGCCTCCAAGATACGCGAGGCCCGCGCCAAGGACCCCAAGTTAGTGGTGTGGCAGAAAGGGCGCAGCAAGTCGGCCGCCCTATACGATAACTCCTTCGCCACCGCCCTGGGGGCAACGAAGCTTCACCACGGCGCCTTCTGTTCCGACGCCGGCTACCGGGCCTCCGAATACACCCTAGGCCTCAACGGCGTCCTCCACCCCGATTACAAGCACTGCCGCTACATCATCCACTGGGGCTACAACCTCACCGCCGGCGGCGGCAACAAGCTCTGCTGGATCACCTTCCCCCGGCAGGTGGTGGAGGCCAAGGAGAGGGGGGCCAAGATCGTGCACATCGACCCCCGCCTCCACTCCGCTGGGCCCCACGCCGACTGGTGGATACCCATCCGCCCCGGCACCGACCTGGCCCTGGCCCTGGCCCTTATAAACCGGGTTCTGGAGCGTGGGCTGGTGGACAAAGACTATCTTTTGCAGTACACCAACGCCCCCTTCCTGGTCCAGGAGGACGGCACCTTCCTGCGGGTGGACGGGCGGGAGCAAGTATGGGACGAGGCGGCTGGCCAGCCAGTCCCCTATGACGTCGCCACGCGACCCTTCCTGGACGGCGTCTTCGAGTGGCAGGGGAAGAGGCTCCGCACCGCCTTCCGAGTCCTGCGGGAGCACGTGGCCCCCTATACACCCGAATGGGCCTCCCAGATCTGCGATATCCCCGCCCGCGACATCCGCCGCCTGGCCGACGAGATGGTGGACAACGCCCTTATCGGCAGCACCGTGGTCGTAGACGGGGTCGAGATCCCCCACCGGCCAGTGGCCATCCACACCTACCACTTCGCCCAGCAGGAGCTAGGGTTTCAGGCCGTGCGCGCCATGCTCATCCTCATGATGCTGCTGGGGGCGCCGGGGGCAGTGGGAGGGCAGTTCGTGGACTTCGGCTGGAAGAAGCACGCCAACTTCGACAAGTTCGGCCAGGTGACGGTAAAAGACCCCCCCTACAACATCTGGCTGGAGAACTCGCCCTTCTTCCCCATCAACTCCAATAGCTCGGCCGTGGTGGCCCTCGCCCTTAGAGACCCCCAGGGATGGCAGGTAGACCCCAACAAACTGCCCCAGGTCATGATCATTCACATGACCAATCCCATCGTGGCCTTTGGGTCCAGCCCGGACATCCTGGAGGGATTCAAGCGCATCCCCTTCATCGTGGTGCTGGACCCCTGGCTCTCTAAGACGGCCGACCTGCTGGCCGACGTGGTCCTGCCCGTCTCCACCCTGGAGAAGTACGAGGGCCCCTCATCGGCCACCGATGGTTATGTGGACGCCGTGGCCCTCCGCATCCCTGTCATGGAGCCCTTAGGCGAGAGCCGCAGCGAGCTGGAGATCTACCTGGACCTGGCGGAGCGCGTGGGCGTCCTGAACGCCTATCTGGAGGCCCTCAACAAGGAGCTGGGCCTTAAGCCTCCCAACGTCCTGGCCCCCGGCCGCAAGCCTACCCCCAGGGAGGTGTTCGAGCTGTGGGCCAAGTCCCAGGGGGTGGCAGAGGGGCTGGCCTACTTCGAGAAGAACGGGGTACTGGTTAAGGGCCGCCTCACCCCAGACAAGATCTATGGCTACGCCCAGAAGCCTCCCTTCGGCGGCATCCGCCACCGGCTGTATGGGGAGTCCCTCCTCTTGATGCAGCGGGAGGCGCGGCGGCGGGGGGTGGACCAGGTCTTCTGGCGCGATTACACCCCCCTGCCCGTCTGGCGAGAGCCCACCATGGAGCGCTCCCCTCGCCAATATGACCTGTACCTCATCTCCTTCAAGCTTATTGAGTTCAAGCAGGGCCGGGGCACCAACCTGCCTCTGGTGGCGGAGCTAGCCCCAGAGCAGAGGCTGTGGATGCACCCCCGCGCAGCCCAGGAGCGGGGTATCAAGGACGGCGACCTGGTGTGGGTGGAGTCCCACAACGCCTTCACCGGGGAGACCAGGCGCGTCCAGGTGAGGGTGGCCCTCACCGAGGGCATCCGGCCGGACACGGTAGGCCTTCCCCACCACTATGGAGATATCGCTCGTCACCCCTGGAGCCAAAACCAGGGCCCCGGGGCAGCCCAACTGTTCTTTACCGGCCCTGGCTACATGGCCAACACCGCCGACCAGTCCTTCCAGGTGAAGGTACGGGTATACAAGGCCTGAGGGGAGGTAGAGGGATATGCCCCGCTATGGCATGACCATCGACCTGAGCCGGTGCATGGGGTGTCGGGCCTGCATGGTGGCCTGCAAGGTGGAGAACAACACCCCAGAGGGCCACTTCTGGATGTACGTCTTCCGGTTCGAGGAGGACGAGTTCCCCAGGACGCGCATTTGGTTCCTGCCCCGCCCCTGCCAGCACTGCGACAACGCCCCCTGCGTGAAGGTCTGCCCCGTGGGGGCCCGCTACAAGCGGGAGGACGGCCTGGTGCTGACCGACTTCCAGCGGTGCATCGGCTGCCGCTATTGCGAGGTGGCCTGCCCTTATGGGGTCAACTACTTCCACTGGAAGCACCCCAACAAGGCCCAGTACCTGGACTATAACGACGACCCAGAGATTAAGAGCCGCACCAGTGGCGCCATGCCCCCCTACCGCAACCCCGACCAGGACCTGCGCTACGGCCCCGAGGGGCGGCTGACGGCCGGCGCCGCCCACTACCGGGGCGTCATCGGCAAGTGCACCTTTTGCGTCCACCGCGTTGAGAAGGGCCTGGAGCCGGCCTGCGTGGCCAACTGCCCCGTGCGGGTGTTCGAGTTCGGCGACCTGGACGACCCCGATAGCGTCGTCTCCCAGAAGCTGCGCTCCTCCCCCCGTTTCCGCCTCCTGGAAGGGGAGGGGACGGAGCCACGGGTGTTCTACCTCAATGGCAACCCGCCCAGCCCTGAGGTGCGGGAGGTAATGCCGGTGAAGGGAGGTAGGAAGTCATGACCGGAAGAGCCATGCCCCTCCCCTATGGCGTGGGACGTATAACGCCCGGATGGTTAGCCCTGGCGGCCGGCGCCGCCGCCCTGGTGGGCCTTGGTGCCTTCGCCTATGCGCGACAGGCGCTGGAAGGGCTCATTGTGACCGGGATGCGCGACTGGGGCACCATGGGCGGCGCAACCTGGGCCCTCTACATCTCCTTTGACGTCTATTTCGTGGGCGTGAGCTTTGCTGGCATCACGGTGGCAGCCTTCATCAGGCTTTTGCGTCTGGACTACCTGCGGCCCATCTCACGGGTGGCCGAGCTTCTGACCATCGTATCGCTTATCCTGGCCGCCTTGTCGGTGCTGGCCGATTTGGGCCAGCCCTTGCGGGGCATTGTCAACCTGTTCCGGTACGCACGGCCCCAGTCGCCCTTCTTTGGCACCTTCACTATGGTCATCGCCGGCTATCTGTTCGCCAGCCTGGTCTACTTCTACCTGGCGGGGCGGAGGGACGCCTACCTCATGGCCCAGCATCATTCCCCCCTGCGGTGGTTCTACCGAGCATGGGCCGCTGGCTACCGGGACACTCCCCAGGAACGGGAGCGGCACCAGCGGACCAGCTTCTGGCTGGCCTTGGGCATCATCCCTCTGCTTATAACCGCCCACTCCACCCTGGGCTTGGTCTTCGGCCTCATGGGGGGGAGGCCGGGGTGGTTCAGCGCCCTACAGGCCCCTGGCTTCGTGGTGCTGGCCGGGATCTCGGGCATCGGCCACATCGTGGTGCTGGCGGCCTTGCTGCGGTGGGCCCTGGGGACGCCTGAGCGGCCGGGGATGGCGGCGTTCCGCTGGCTGGGGCTGGCGTTGCTGGTGCTGGGCCTCATCTACGTATACTTCACCATGGTGGAGATGATAACGGCGGGCTATGCCGGCCGGGAGCACGAACAGGAGCTGGCCAAACTCGTCCTCACCGGCTATTATGCGCCCTACTTCTGGGTGGGCATGGGGGCCCTGGCGCTGGCCATCGGCCTGCTGGCCATGCAGGCCCTTAGTGGCCGATGGAGCATCCCCCTGCTGGTGGCCAGTGGCGTGCTGGTGAACGTGACGGCGGTGGCCAAACGGCTCATCATCGTGGTGCCCTCTCTCACCCATGGCTCCCTCCTGCCATATCGCACAGGGCTGTACATCCCCACCTGGGTGGAGGGATCCATCATCGCTGGGCTCATGGGGCTGGGGGCGCTCATGATCCTCTTGTTCATGAAGGTCTTCCCCATCATGGAGGTGCCGGAGCCTAGTGGCGCAGAGGAGGTGAGGGGATGATCTCCCAACGCGCCCTGATGGCCCTAATGGTGCTGGCGGCGGGGGTGGCCCTTATGATCGTCAGCTACTTCCTCCTGGCCACCCCCTGGGGCTTTCCGCCGGAGTCAGAGGACTTCTCCAACCCCCGCGTGGTCTTCGCCCCCTTGATATTCATCGTGGGGGTGATAATGGCGTTTGGATCGGCCATCGTCTATGAGTTATGGCCGGAGAGGAGAAGGGGATGAGGCGGTGGGCCCGCCTGGCCCGCCTGCGGCAGGGGATGTATAGGCTCTTGGCCCTATCTTTCCTGCCCCCCGCAGACGACAGGTGGGGCCAGATGGTAGCAGGGGCACGCTACCTTCGCCAGGACGATGGCATAGCGCGCCCCTTGCCCTTCTACAGCCCGTGGCGCCTCTTCTCCCAGGCCATCCTGAAGTCCCACCCTCAGGAGGTATCATCCGAACATGTCCGCCTGTTTGGGCCTGGGGGCCCTGTGCCCCTCTGGGAAACGGCCTATCTGACCCTCGACCCTCTGTCCCAGGGGGAGGTGGTGGCGGATATCACCCAGGCCTATTTGCGGGCGGGCCTGCGCCCCTCCTCCCAGGGGCCCGATCATCTGAGCGCCGAGCTGGAGTTCATGAGCTTCCTTTGCGGGAGCGAGGCCACGGCATGGGAGGAGGGGGAGGTGACATCCCTGCGCCGCCAGCTCAAACGCCAGGGTAGGTTCCTGGACCGGCATCTCTGCCTCTGGCTGCCCCACCTGGTGCGGAGGCTGGAGACGGCCCACGCCCTGTCCCTCTTCCTGGAAGGGGCCAAGGCTGCCTGGGCCCTGGCCTGTCACGACCGCGACATGGCCCATCTCCTGGACACTGAGCTGGCCCAGGCGACGGGGGGATAGGCCAGTGACCGTGCTGGTCCTCCTGTGCCAAGACCTGGCTCACCATGGCCTCTCCCCTCAGGCCCTGGCCAGGTTTGCGGAGGAGGAGGGGGCACAGGCCGTGGTGGTGCCTGGCCTCTGCCTCCATCCAGACCGGATACGGAGAGCAGCAGCAGGAGCAGAGGCGCTGGTGATAGCCACCTGCCACCAATGGCAGGCCGAGGGGGCTATAGAGCGCCACGCCCGTGCTGCAGGCATCAGCCCCCTGGCCCTGCAGGTGGTCCCCCTGGCCCGCATCTGTCAAGGCGATGCCGACCCCATGGGGAAGGCCCAGGCCGCCCTGGCGGGGGCCTTGGCCAGGGCCCGCGCCTTCCCCGGGGCGCGCCCCGAGAACCTCCGCCCCGCCCTCCCATCCAGGGGGCCGCGGGTGAGCAGGCGGGCCCTCCTCTCCCTTCCCTCCCTTGTGTACCGGCCGGTGCCCACCCTACACAAGGGGCTATGTGCCGCCGAGCGGGGATGCCGCCATTGTGTGTCCCAGTGCCCCCATGGGGCCCTCTACGAGGACGGGGGCATCATTCACCTCAGGCGGGAGGCCTGCACCTCTTGTGGCCTCTGCGTCACTGCCTGCCCCCATCAGGCCCTGCAGATGCCGGGCTGGGGTCCACCCGAGGTGGCCGCCCAGATGGCCGCCCTGCTGGAACGGGGAGGAGGACGGGGCCTGGCCTTTATCTGCCCCCAGAGCCCTCCCCCGGGCGGTCCCTGGTTAGCCGTGAACGTGCCCTGCGCCGCTGCCGTCCCATTGGCTGCCATGCTGACCCCCCTCTCGCGGGGGGCGCCGGCGGTAGCCATCGTCCACTGCGGGGCCCTATGCCGCTCGGGACGCCGCTCCCAGGTGGAGGAGAAGCTGGGCTTCGCCCAGGCCCTCCTCGAAGCCCTGGGCCTGGGGAAGGGACGCATCTTCCTGGCCGAGACTTCGGAGAAAGGGACACTTCTTCCATCGCCCGTGGGGCCTGCCGCAGCGACCACCTCCAGGCCAGGGCTCCCCCACCCATCCCTGGCCGGGGCAGGAGCCGATGCCGCAGCGGTAATGGAGCTGTCCCATGGCCAGGACGTCTACCTCCTCCATACGGGCTCCCCCCTAGGCATGGTGCAAATAGACCCCGAGGCGTGCACCGTCTGTGGCACCTGCGCCGGCGCCTGCCCCACGAGCGCCATCCGCTACACCGAGGAGGAGGCAAGGGTATCCCTGACCTTCGACCCGCGGGTGTGCATCGCCTGCGGGCAGTGCCTGGAGGTGTGCCCAGAGCGGGAGAGGGGGGCCATCGTCCTGCGGCGAGGGGTGGACACGACCTTCCTGCGTCGAGGCCCCGAGACCGTGGCGCAAGACCGACTAGTCCTCTGCCGACGCTGTCAGGGACCGGTGGCCAGCCAGAAGATGGTGCAGCGGGTCATAGCCATGCTGGGGCCACAAGTAAGCACTCAACGCCTGGCCGAGCTCTGTAGCCAGTGCCGTGGGCTCCCCTTCTGAGGCCCACGCCTGTGCCATAATGAGGCCGTGGAGCTAGCCATCGTCGGCCTTCGCGCAGCAGGCAAGACCACCCTTTTCCAGGCCCTGGCGGGAGGGCCCGTGGCAGGGGCGGTGGCCACCGTGCCCGTGCCCGACCATCGCCTGGAGCAGCTGGCAGCCCACTTCCGCCCCCGCAAGGTGACCCCACCGGAGGCCCTCCTCCACGATCTCCCCCCCTGGCCGGACCATGGCCAACGCCTCCCCCAAGAGGCAGCCACCGCCCTGGCCCGCGCCGATGCCCTCATCCTGGTGGTGCGGGCCTTTCACCGTCCCGACGTGCCCCACCCGCAGGGGCACGTGGATCCCCAGCGCGATTACCTGAACCTGGAGCTGGAGCTACTGTACCACGACCTGGACATCGTGACCCGGCGCCTGGAGAAGGTGGCTAAGGTGGCCACCTCTGCCCCCCCAGGTGAGAGGAAGGCCGCCCAACGCGAGCGCCGAACCCTGGAGAGGGTCAAGGCCTGCCTGGAGTCAGAACGCCCCCTGAGGGAAGAGGAGCTGTCCCCCGGGGAAAGAAAGCTCCTCTCTCCTTTCGGCCTCTTGAGCCTACGCCCCTTGCTGGTGGTGGTAAACTCCGACGACCCTGCCCAGGGCATGGAGATGGTTCAGGCCCTGGAGAGCCGCCACGGCAGGGCCCGCACCGCTTTCGCCTCCCTCTGTGCCCAGCTGGAGCTAGAGCTGGCCCAGATGGAGAAGGAGGAGGCGGTGGCCTTCCGCCAGGAGCTGGGCCTGCCCCCGGAGGGACCCAGGGCCTTGCTGCGGCAGGCCATGGACCTCCTGGAGCTGGTCACCTTCTATACGGTGGTGGGGGAGGAATGCCGCGCCTGGCTCGTCGCCAAGGGCACCACGGCCCTGGAGGCGGCAGGCAAGATCCACTCCGACATGGCCCGCGGCTTCGTGCGGGCGGAGGTCATCGCCTGGGACCGCCTGCTGGCGGCGGGCACCCTACACGAGGCCAGGGCGCGCGGAATGGTGCGGGCCGAGGGAAAGTCCTACCTGGTGCAGGACGGCGACGTGCTACACATCCTGTTCCACTAATTAACGGCCCCTCTCCCACACCCAGGGGGGCATGCTGGCCTGGGCTACAGCATCATAGGGCGGCAGATAGGGCTTGATGTCCAGCACCGGCGTGCCATCTATAGCATCTAGGCCTCGCACCCACAGGACATGCCCCCTCACCCGCAGAAGGCGGCAAACGGTGAGGCCGATGGGGTTGGGCCGTAGCTGGCTCCGGGTGGCGAAGACGCCCCGCACGGGCAGGCCCCCGCCCTCGGCCAGTGGGGCTTGCAGGCGGCCCTCCCGCATCTCCGCCGGCACCTGGTGCATGAAGAAAAGAACGAAGATATGGGAGAACCCCTCAAGGCCCACAAGCCCCTGGGCCATACCCCGTCGCAGGACGATGCGCGCCTCCACCTCCTCCCAACCATGGGGGCGGGGGTGCCTTACCGGGCTTCTCACCACCCCGATGGGCTCCAGGGTGATAGGGGAAAGGGGGCCAGAGGCCTCAGGTTCAAAGAAGCGCATGACGGCCCGCCAGATATCTCTTCCCTTCACAGGACCACCGGCACAGGGCTGTCCAAGCGCACCTCCTGGGGGTCCACTAGGCAACGATAGGCCAGCACAGCGACCCCTTCCCCAGCTGCCCACCGCAAGGCCTCGGCGAAGCGCGGGTCAGCGCCCACGTGCGCTGCAAAGGAGACGACATCAGGCCTCTGGATGACGAACACCACCGCTGCCCCCAGGCCCAGGCGGCGAGCAGCCACCAAGGCTGCCAGGTGGCGCCTTCCCCGCTCCGTGGGCGCATCGGGGAACAACCCCACTCCGTCCACCACTAGGGTGACGGACTTGGCCTCCACCATAATATCGCCCTGGGGCCCCGCCAGGAGGAGGTCCAGACGCACCCCCTGGAAGGAGGGCTCGGTGGCGGCCACCCTTTGTCCGGCGAAGGCCTCCAACCTCCCCTCCTCCACCGCCTCCCGCAGCAGGTGGTTGGGAAGGCGGGCATCGGCCGAGACCCACACCCCATCCACCTGCACCAGCACCAGGTCGAAGGGGGTCTTGCGTCCCTGCCCCGCCCTGGGGGCCAGGAGGACAGGAGCCCCCGGCACCATGAGCTCCTGGAGGCGACCGGAGTTGGCCAGATGGGCCTGGGCCCTTCCCCCAGCCACCTCCACCTCCACGGCGAAGCGGTTGAGGCGGGCCACCAACCTGGCCGATACTAGACCCTGAGGCAACCGCACAGCTTCAGTATAGGGGACATCCTTGGCCCGCAGACCTCTCCCTTTGGCCCTGGGGTTCGTCCTGATGCTGGGAGCGGCCGACCTCCTGGGGGACCTCACCTTCGAGGGGGGCAGAAGCATCGCAGGCCCTTTCCTCGGGTCCCTGGGGGCGGGGGCAGTGGCCATCGCCACCCTATCAGGCCTGGGAGAGATGGCCGGCCTCCTGGTGCGCCTCGCCTCCGGCTATCTCTCCGACCGCATCCCTCGCCTTTGGCCCCTCGCCCTGTGGGGATATGCCATCAACCAGCTTTCGGTGCCCTCCCTGGCCTTGGTCTTCCAATGGCCCCTGGGCGCCCTTCTGCTGGTGGCCGAGCGGATGGGACGGGGGACAAGGGCTCCCCCCCGTGACCTCATGCTCTCCTACGCCGCCTTGCGTCTCGGCCCGGGGTGGACCTTTGGCCTCCACGAGGCCATGGACCAACTGGGGGCTATGGCGGGGCCCCTGCTGGTGGCCCTTGTCGTCCAGTTGGGACTGGGCTACCGAGGGGCCTTCGCCGTCCTGCTGGCCCCCGCCTTGGCCTGCCTATCCCTCCTCTGGTGGACCCGCCTGCGCTACCCCCAGCCGATGGCCATGGAGAGGGCGGAAGCGGACACGATAGATAGCCCCTCTCCCCTTCCGCTCCGCTTCTGGGCCTACGTGGCAGCCCTGGCCCTGGTGGCGGCTGGCTACGTGGACTTTCCCCTCATCGCCTTCCACCTGCACAAGGAAGAGGTGGGGGTGGCCACGCCCCCCCTCCTATACGGCCTGGCCATGGGGGTGGATGCCCTGGCTGCCCTGGCCCTGGGGCGCCTTTTCGACTATGTGGGGCTCAGGGCCATGGCCTTGGCCGCCCTCATCTCCGCCCCCTTCGGCCCCCTCTTCTTCCTGACCGATTCCCCTCCTCTCTGGGCCCTGGCCGCCGCCCAATGGGGGGTGGGCATGGCTGCCCAGGAATCTATCATGAGGGCAGCGGTGGTGACCATGGTGCCCAGAGGACGCCGCGGCCTCGCCTTCGGTCTCCTCAACGCCATCTATGGCCTGGCCTGGTTTGCAGGCAGCGCCCTCATGGGCCTGCTGTACGACATCTCCTTGCCCGCCCTGGCATCCCTGGCTGCCGCCGCCCAGGTGGCTGCCGCCCTCCTCTTCATGGCCCTAGCCAAGGGCATGGGCCATGCCAGGGGTGCAGATAGCCCTACAGGATGATACAATAAAAACGACAGACCCCTGCGAAGCTCAATAACACCTATGGCCGATAAACAGTCCAGCACTTACACCGCTGCCGATATCCAGGTCTTGGAGGGGCTGGAGGCCGTCCGCCGCCGGCCCGGCATGTACATCGGCTCCACCGATGCCCGTGGCCTCCATCACCTTCTCTTCGAGATCGTGGACAACTCCATCGACGAGGCCATGGCCGGGTACTGCAACCGCATCGAGGTGGTGCTGGATGCCCAAGGTGGAGCCCTTGTGCGAGACAACGGCCGTGGCATCCCGGTGGAGCCTCATCCCCGCACCGGCCGCTCGGCCCTGGAGACGGTAATGACATATCTCCACGCTGGGGGGAAGTTTGGGCGGCAGGCCTACAAGGTATCGGGCGGGCTGCACGGTGTGGGGGCAGCAGTGGTCAATGCCCTCTCGGAGGCCATGTGGGTGGAGGTGCGGCGAGATGGCCTGGTCCACCGGCAGGCCTACGCCCGCGGCCGCCCCATCACCGAGGTGGAGGTGGTGGGCGAGGCCCCAGAGGGGGAGTCGGGCACCACCACCTGGTTCCGGCCAGACCCCCAGATCTTCCCCCAGCGGGAGTTCGATTTTGATACCGTGGCCCAACGCCTCCAGGAGATGGCCTTCCTCACCAAAGGGGTCTGGATCCGCCTCCGGGACGAGCGCACAGGCCGGGAGGTCAACTACTACTTCGAAGGGGGCATAAGGAGCTTCGTCCAGCGCCTCAACAAGGGGCGCAAGGCCCTCCACGAGCCCATCTACTTTCAGAGGACGGTGGACAGCACCATCGTGGAGGTGGCCATCCAGTACAACGATGGCTTCAACGACTCTACCTACGCCTTCGCCAACTGCATCCACACCATCGATGGCGGCACCCACCTCACCGGCTTCCGCAGCGCCCTCACCCGCGTCATCAACGACTACGCCCGTAGGCAAAAGCTCCTCAAGGAGGACGAGCCCAACCTCACTGGCGACGACGTGCGGGAGGGGCTCACAGCCATCGTATCCGTCAAACTACCCGAGCCCCAGTTCGAGGGGCAGACCAAGACCCGCCTGGGGAACCCTGAGGTGAAGGGGCAGGTGGAGTCGGTGGTGGGGGAGGAGCTCTCCCGCTGGCTGGAGGAGCACCCCGCCGACGCCCGCCGCATCGTCGAGAAGTGCCTCACCGCCGCCCGGGCCCGCGAGGCCGCCCGCCGCGCCCGCGACCTCATCCTGCGCAAGAGCGCCCTGGAGGACACCACCCTGCCAGGCAAGCTGGCCGATTGCACCGAGCGGGAGCCCCGCCGCCGCGAGCTCTATATCGTGGAGGGGGACTCGGCTGGGGGCTCAGCCAAGCAGGGAAGGGATCGTCGCTTCCAGGCCATCCTCCCCCTGCGGGGCAAGATCCTCAACGTGGAGAAGGCCCGCCAGGACAAGATCCTGGCCCACGAGGAGATAAGGGCCATCATCACCGCCTTAGGCGCTGGCTTCGGCGACTCCTTCGACCTCAAGAGGCTCCGCTACCATCGGGTCATCATCATGACCGACGCCGATGTGGACGGCTCCCACATCCGGACCCTGCTGCTGACCTTCTTCTTCCGCCACATGCGCCCTCTCATCGAGGAGGGGCATCTGTTCATCGCCCAGCCGCCCCTTTACCGCATCGCCCGCGGCAACGAGGAGCACTGGGCCTATTCCGAGCGGGAGAAGGACGAGCTCCTCAAGCGCCTGAAAGATGGAAAGCGGGTGGTGGTGCAGCGGTATAAGGGCTTGGGGGAGATGAACCCTGAGCAGCTCTGGCAGACCACCATGGACCCCCAACGCCGCACCATCCTGCAGGTGACGGTGGAGGACGCCGCCCTGGCCGACCGCATCTTCAGCCACCTCATGGGGGAGGAGGTAGGCCCCAGGAAGGCCTTCATCCAGAGCCACTACCACCAAGTGCGCAACCTGGACGTCTGAGCACTTATCGCACCCGGTACGGGACCTCTCTGGAGAGGGTATCCATCAACGCTTGTCTGTAACTCTCAAGCCAGTCTGCACAGGGTGGGCACACGTCGGACACCTTCCTCAGCCCCTCCTGCCACCGCCCCATGCGGTAATAGAGGGCGGCCACCTTCAGGGCGCGGCCTCTCTTGACAGCGTCATCCTTCCCTCCCTCTTGCATCGCCGCTGAGAGCGCGCTCATGGCCCTTTGGGCCTCTTCCCACAGCAGGTCGGGGAAGCGGGTGGTGCAGTCCCGGAAGGCCCCCTCCTGCCAACATAGCACCAGGGGCAAGAAGGGGGAGTGCGCGAAGGACAGGTCGCCGAAGTAGGCCAGCCGGTCGTCCCAGGTGAGCAACTCCGCCCGCCCGTCGGCCGTAATATCCATGACCTTGTCGATGCGCCCGTTGCCCAACGAGAAGGAGTCTAGGACGATGGGGCCCTGGGGCCCGGTGTCTACGACGAAGTACTCGAAGCAACAGTGGGCCCCTCCTGTGTAATGGAGGACGATGGCCTCCTCCTGCCCATCGCCGTCCACGTCGGCGGTGGCTGTCAGTTCCCACGGTTCAGCCGTCGCCCTAGGGTCAAGAGGGGAGGTGGCCAGAACGAGGTCCCCACGGCCGTCGCTGACCTTCGCCTGGAACTGGCTCCCCTCCTTGACCACTTGCACCGACCAGGTGGGGGAGTACGCAGGCGTGGGGGTGACGACCTCTCTAGCGGTGGCGGCGGGGGTAGGGGTAACGGGAGGCACGGGCGCCAACACGGGCGTCCGCTCCTCCTGACAGGCCAGCAGCAACAGGGCACCCGCCATGGAGACCAGGGCAAGCCAGCGCATGGCCCCATTGTAGACTCGCCCACCTTGCCGGTCTACACTTACCTATGTCAAGGGCCCCCATGACCATGCTTTTGGTGGATACCACCGCCTCCGAGCCGTGCCCCCTGGGCTTCCAGGGCGACACTGCCCCCCTGGTCTACTTCATGTCCTTCGCCGTCGCCGAGAGATATGGAGCCCTTCACCCCCTGGCGCAGGCGGCATCTCTGCTCCGCCGCCAGCTCCGCGTGGACATCTCCCCCCTCATGCGGTTCACCAGCGCCCTGCCCGAGGGGCCAGAGGACGTGGAGGAATTGGAGGGCCTGTGGCAAGACCCAGCCCCTTTAGCCCGCACTTGTCAGGAGATAGCCCACGCCTTACGCCACCATCCTCGCCTCAGGGCCCTCACGGCCGACTTCCCCACCCTGCCCGAGAGGCTAGAGGAGCTGGCGGCCATAGCTCAGTGGGCAGCCCAACAGGGGGCCAAGATCCGCCTCACCTATCTGCTGTGAACCCTTGGCGATAGAGCCCTTGGCTGCGTATATACTCCTCCACCTGTGGAGGCACCAGGTAGCGGATGGACCGCCCAACCCGCACCCGCTCGCGCACCAAGGTGGCGCTGATGCCTACCGGCGGCATGTCCAGCCAGACCAGTCGGCTCTTCAGGCCCGGAAGGAGAGCCTCCACCCGGGCCAAGGCCCCCTCGTCCTCCGCCCCGGGGCGGGAGGCCACGGCCAAGAAGGCCAGCGAGATGATCTCCTGGGGCCGGTGCCAGTGAGGCAGGTCCAGGAGGGAGTCGTAGCCCATCACCAGGAAGAACTCAGCGCCGGGGAGCTCCAACCGCAGCTCATGGAGGGTGTCCACGGTGTAGGAGGGGCCGGGACGCTGCAGCTCACCCGTCCACACCTGGAAGGGGGAGCCCTCCAGGGCCAGGCGCACCATGGCCAACCGGTGATGGCCAGGGGTTATAGGTTGCCCCGCTTTGCGCCAAGGGTTGCCCGCCGGCACGAAGAGGAGACGCTCCAGAGAGAGGAGCTCCCACGCCGTATCGGCGAGGATGAGGTGACCCAGGTGGATGGGGTCGAAGGTGCCCCCCAGCACCCCCACCCTCATCCCAGCCATGGCACCTCCACGTCCCCGAAGCGCACGGGGTCGCCGGGCTTGGCCCCCGCCCGCCGCAGGGCCCGCACCACCCCCATGCGGGCCAGGCGTCGCCAGAACTCCTGGCGCCCCTCATCGTCCTCCAACGGCATCATATGGGCCAGGGCCACCGGGTCCCTCCCGTCCACGCGGAAACCACCGTCCTCTCGGGCCACACGGAAGCGCGGCCCCCTTGTAGCCACAAGCGCCTCGCCGGCCGCCACTTGGGCAGGAGGGGCCAAAGCTCGAAACCTCTCCCATACCACCTCCAGGAGCTGGCGGGTGCCTTCTCCCGTGGCAGCCGATATGAAGATGGGCTCCACTCCCCGTCGCCTCAGGGCCTCCCGCAGGGCAGGGATCCGCGCCCGCACCTCTGGCAGGTCTACCTTGTTGACCGCCACCACCTGCTCCTTGCACGCCAGGTTGCCTGGCGCCAGAGCCAGCTCTCTGTTGACCACATCCATATCTGCCGCCACGTCGGGGCGGGTGCCGTCCAGGAGGTGCACCAGCAGGCGGGTCCGCTCTATATGCCGCAGGAAGTCCAAGCCCAAGCCCTTACCCTCATGGGCCCCTTCGATGAGACCAGGGATATCGGCGATGACCAGCTCCCCGCCGTCCACCGTGGCCACCCCCAGGTGGGGCTCCAACGTGGTAAACGGGTAGGGAGCGATCTTCGGCCGGGCTCTGGTGAGGGCCGCCAGGAGGGTGGACTTGCCCACGTTGGGGAGCCCCACAATGCCTACATCGGCCAGGAGCTTGAGGTCTAGTTGGAGCTCCACCTCTTCTCCTTTCTCGCCCCGCTGGGCGATGCGCGGCGCCCGCCTCGTAGGCGAGACGAAGGCAGCGTTGCCCAGGCCGCCCCTGCCGCCGCGGGCCACCAGCAACATCTTCCCCGGCCTGTCTAGGTCCCCCACATACGTCAGCGAGCCATCAGCCTCCACCCGGTGCACTACAGTGCCCACAGGCACCGCCACGTAGACATCTTCACCACGGCGGCCGTGCATGTTCTTCCCCTTGCCATGCTGGCCGCGCCCTGCCTCATAGCGGTGCCTCCGCGCCACTACGTACAGGGTGCGCATGTGAGGATCGGCCACCAAGTACACGTTCCCCCCGTCGCCGCCGTTGCCGCCGTCAGGCCCGCCGCGGGGCACGAACTTCTCCCGCCGGAAGGAGACGCAGCCATTGCCACCGTCCCCACCCTTCACCCAAATACGGGCCCTATCGATCATCCTCTATGCAATTGTATAACGGTGGCTTGAAGTAACAGATGGCACGTGGAGGACGTGGATAGGGACGTGCGGCGCTAGGGGAAAGGCGGTGGAGAAAGGGGAGGAGAGGGGAAAACTCAGGCGCTGGCCTGGGCAGCGTACCCTGGCGATAGGAGGGAACGGATCTCGCTTACCTGGCGGCGGAGGAGGGGGTCGGTGCGCATCAGGACCTCCACCTTGTGGATGGCGTGGATGACGGTGGAATGGTCCCGCCCGCCTAGGAGGCGGCCGATATCCTTGAGCGATAGTTGACATTCCTCGCGCAGGAGGTACATGGCGATGTGGCGGGCATCGGCCACCATCTTGGAGCGGGCCTTCCCTGCCAAAGAATTCAGGGGAAGATTGAAGAACTGGGCGACGGTCCGCAGGACCGTGTCAGGGGTTGGGGCGCCGGTGCTGCTGGCGGCAGTAAGGGCCCTCAAGGCCTCTTGGCACACCTCCAGGTCGATGGGGCGCTGGACGAGACGCGCATAGGCCACCAGCCTGTTGACGTATCCCTCCAGCTCGCGGATGCTCCGTTGGGCGGCCTCGGCGAGGAAGCGGGCCACATCCTGAGGGATCTGGACACCCAGGTCGTGGGCCTTGGCGGCGGCCACTGCCGTCTTGGTCTCTATGTCTGGCGCTCCGATGTCCACCACCAGTCCCCCCTCCAGGCGGGATCGCAGGTGGGGCTCCAGCTGGGTGAGGGCCTGCGGCGCGCGGTCGGCCGTCGCCACGATATGCCCCCCCTCGAGGAGCACCTCGTTGAAGGTCTGGGAGAACTCGTCTTGAGTGCGCTCCTTCCCTGCCAGGAGGTGGATATCGTCTACCAGGAGGGCGTCCAGCCCGCGGTATCGGGCGCGAAACTCGTCCACCCGCCGCTGGCTCAGGGCAGCCACGAAGTCGGTGGTGAACTGCTCGGCCGTGACGTAGAGGACTCGCCGCCCCTTGGCCAGGAGGCGATGGCCGATGGCATGGAGGATATGGGTCTTGCCCATACCCGGGGGTCCGAATATGAAGAGGGGGTTGGGGGCCTCTCCAGGCCTCTCAGCCACATCTGCGGCAGCGTGGACTGCCAAATGGCAATGAGGCCCCACCACCAACCTCTCGAAGGTGAACTTAGGGTTGAGGCGCACACTGGGCTGGTTGGCGGGGGCAAGGGAGGTGGCCCGGAAGATGGCGCCGTCGTTGGACTGGCGGCCATAAGGCCTGTATAGGCGGAAGGACACCTCCGCCCTTCGGCCCAGCACCTTGCTCACCGTGCCGGTGATGAGGGGGTAGGCGCGGTCGTAAAGCCAGGCGATGGCATAATCGTTGGGGACACCCACCGTAAGCCGGTCGTTGCTGAACTCAAGGCCCACCGTGTCGCGCAGGTAGGTTTCGAAGTTGTGACGGGTCACTTGGAGCTGAAGCTCCCCCAGAACAGCATCCCATAACCTGCGGGCATCATCCTGGGTCATGGCTGGCACCTGCGGGGCGCAGTGGAAAATTACCACGCCAGAACTGCGTTGGCAATGGACTTTATGACAAATCGAAGGCCAGGATCGTCCACCCCTTTTCGACATGGCCTCGCCTTATTGGGCTAAAAGCTTTAAGCTATAATCGCACTGCCGGGTCATGGGCATGCTCTTGGCCATCGATGTAGGGAACACCAACGTTACCATTGGTCTCTTTGAAGGGAAGGAGCTAGTGGCCACCTGGCGTCTGGCTACCGATGCCCGGCGGATGAGCGACGAATACGCTGCCCTCCTCCTCCACCTCATGGCCCATCGCGGCCTGAGGCCTGGGGACGTACAGGACGCTGTCTTCTGCTCGGTGGTGCCGGACTTGGACCCCGTCTTCGACGACGTATGCCGCCGGTATTTGGGGGTGGTCCCCCTGGTGGTGGAGGCGGGGGTGCGCACAGGGTTGCGCATCCTCTACGACTCGCCGCGGGAGGTGGGGGCAGACAGGGTGGCCGATGCCGTAGCCGCCATTCACCTCTATGGGGCGCCGGTTATTGTGGTGGACATGGGGACGGCCACCGTCCTGGACGCCGTGGACCGCCATGGCTCCTATCTTGGCGGGGCCATCGCCCCTGGCCTAGGGGTGGCAGCCGAGGCCCTCTTCCAGCGGGCGGCCAAGCTTTACCGGGTGGAGCTGGCCCGTCCCCGCTCGGCCATTGGGCGCAACACTGTGGCTGCCATGCAGTCGGGCATCGTGCTGGGGTATGTGGGGCTGGTGGAGGGGCTGGTGCACCGCTTCAAGGAGGAGCTGGGGGACGACGCCCCGGTGGTGGCCACAGGCGGCTATGCCCATCTCATCGCCAGCGAGACGAAGATCATCGACCACGTAAACCCCGACCTCACCCTCATCGGTCTGCGCATCATCCATGAGCTGAACAGGGGCTGAGGGGCCATGTACAACTTGGAGAGGCGGCGGGTGGTGCTGGGAGTAGGGGGCAGCGTGGCCGCCTACAAGGCGGTGGACTTGGCCAGCCAGCTCACCAGGCTTGGGGCGCAGGTGGACGCTGTCCTGACAAAGGCTGCCACCCGCTTCGTCACCCCTCTCAGCTTCACCTCCGTCACCCTCCGCCCCGCCTATGTGGACATGTTCGAGGCCTCCCTTAGGGAGCCGGAGGTGCATGTGCGTTTGGGCCGGGAGGCGGACGTGGTGGTGGTGGCCCCGGCTACCGCCTCCCTCCTGGCCCGGCTGGCCCTGGGGATAGCTCAGGAGCTCATTTCCCTCACCGTCCTGTGCACTCGCGCCCCTCTGGTGGTGTGTCCGGCTATGGACTCCCACATGTGGGAGCACCCAACCACTCAGGGGCACGTGCGCACCCTTCAGGAGAGGGGGGCTGTGGTGGTGGGGCCGGAGGTGGGGCGGCTGGCATCGGGCCAGGTGGGGATGGGGAGGCTGGCTGAGAGGGAGACCATCATAGGCGCTGTGCGCTATGTCCTGGGCCAGCGCTATGGCGACCTAATAGGGAGGCGCATCGTGGTGACCGCTGGCGGCACCCAGGAGCCTATCGACCCTGTGCGCTATATCTCTAACCACTCCTCTGGCAAGATGGGCTATGCGGTGGCGGAGGCCGCCCGCGACCGTGGCGCGCAGGTGACCTTAGTGACGGCCCCCACTGCCCTCCCCGACCCCTATGGCGTGCAGGTGGTGCGGGTATGCACGGCCCTGGAGATGCGAGAGGCGGTCATGGAGGCTTGCCGCGGGGCCCACGCCCTCATCATGGCCGCCGCCGTGGCCGACTTCCGGCCCGCCCAGGCTGCCCCCGCCAAGATTAAGCGTGGGGAGAGGGAGGCCATCACCCTGGAGCTGGTGCGCAACCCCGACATCCTGGCCGAGACGGCCTCTTTCCCCCATCTGGTGCGGGTGGGCTTTGCCGCCGAGACCGAGGACCTTCTGGCCAATGCCCACCGCAAGCTGGTGGAGCGAAGGCTGGACCTGGTGGTGGCCAACGATGTCACCGCCCCTGGCTCCGGCTTCGGCACCGATACCAACAAGGTGGTCATCGTGGGGCGCCATGGGGCTCAGGAGCTGCCCCTCATGAGCAAGTACGAGGTGGGATGTCACGTCCTAGATCATGTGGCCCGTATCCTGGCTGAGAAGGGGGAGCCATGATGGAGACGACGGAGGAGAGGTTTGGGCTGGAGAAGTTCGCCCGTCACCCCTTCTATCAGGAGGTGAACCGGCGGCTGGTGAAGCTGGCCGGCCTCCGTCCTGGCCAACGGGTGGTGGACTTAGGTGCAGGCACGGGGGCCGTAACGCGGCTCCTGGTGGAGGAGGTAAGGGGCAAGGAGGGGGCGGAGGTCATCGCAGTGGAGCCCGTAGCCTCCGCCCTGGAGGTGGCCCGCCGCAGCCTAGCCCAGGTGTCGGGAGTGGTGGTCCGCTTCGTGCAGGGCCAGGCGGAGAGGCTCTCCCAGTTGGTTCGGCGGCCTGTAGATGCCGTCTTCTTCTGCAACGCCATCCACCTGGTGCGGGAGAAGGCCAAGGTGCTCCAGGAGGTGCGCAAGGTGCTAGGGGAGGAAGGCGTCTTCTCCTTCAACACCACCTTTTTTAAGGGGGCTGAGCCCCCCGAGAGCCACCAGTTCTATCGGCGGTGGCTGAGCAAGGCCTTGCGCTTGTTGCGTTCCCGCTATGGCCTCTCCCCCCTCCCCGAGCGGGCGCCAGCGCGGGAGCGGCTCTCCTGCGAGGAGTATGCCTCCCTTCTGCTGGAGAACGGGTTCCGTATCCGCCACCAGGAGATCGTGCAGGTGCAGATGGACCTGGAGAGCTTCGAAGACATATCGGAGTATGCCCTCTGGATCGAGGGCATCTTGCCAGGGATACCGCTGGAGACGGGCAGCGCCGTCCTGAAGGAGAGCGTGAGGGATACGTTCCATGAGCTGGGCATCGCCTTTTCCCCCCGTAACTGGTTGCTGGTGGTAGCCGGCCGCGCCTGAGCTATGTATGATGTAGGCATATCCGCAAGGGCCGTGTGCCGGAGGTGAGCGATGAGCGTTAGGACCCTCAGCGGCTGGTTGCTACGCTTGGCCCGTCTGGATATGAGCGTCCTGCAGGATGCGGCCTCCACCGCTGCTGCCAGCGGGCCTTTGACTGGGCTGGTGGTGGCCTGTAGCCTCGTCTCGGGGCTGGGACCGTGGCTGTGGTGGACCTTTCAGGACTTCCCCGACAAGGGGGAGGTGTTCCTGAAGGGGGTCATCATCGGTGGGCTTTTGCAGGTGGCGGTCTGGCTGGGCTGGGTCTACGTCTCCTACCTCGTGGCCACCCAGATGCTCGGGGGCTCGGGGGAACTGATGGCCGTCTTTCGGGCTATGGCCTTGGCCTTCGTGCCCATGGCCTTGGCCGTGCTCATGTTCATAGAGCCGCTGGCCATTGGGCTGGGGGTACTGGCGGTAGCGGGGACGGCCATCCTATCGCAGGCGGCCCTGCAGGCTACCACCGGGGTGGAGGCAGGGAAGGCGGCCATGGCCAACCTGGTAGGGCTCGCTCTCTTCGCCCTGGTCATGTCCCTTTTGGGGGCCACCGGCGAGACCCGTGGCGTGGGGGGCGTGGCGCCCGGCATCTTCTTCTTCAGCCTGGAGTAGGCGCGACCTTATAACAGCAGAGGTCTCCTGCCCTATTGGTTGGGGGGAAAGTCGAGCGTAGAATCTTGACTCGGCCCCGACTGCAGAGGTAAAACAAGCTTACTCCTTGGCTCCAGACCGGCTGCGATGAAAAGGGGTGAGGCCGTGATGCGGTGGGCCATTGGTGTGGGACTTGTAGGAGTGGCGGGGGCCCTAGCGTTCCTGGTGGTGACCCGTCTGCTGGGGGGTGCCGGGGGAGAGGTGGGCAAGGCGGCCCCACCGCCCCAGCAGGAGTTTATGGAGCGGTGGCAGAGGGCCATGGCCACCGCGGAGGCCGAGCGGCAGAAGCCGCCTTTCCGGGGCACCCTTAACGGCATCCGCTTGCACCAGGTGGGCGACCAGGTGGAGATCCCCTGGTGGGTGGACCGGGCGGCCTGTGGGCAGGTGCAAATTGTGGAGTTCGAGGCGGCCAAGGGGACCCCCCTCTACTTCGAGCCCACTTACTTGCCCAAGGGAGCCGTCCTTAGCACCCAAATGAACCCCGGAGGTACATATGCCGGAGTCTGTGAGCGCTCCGGTGAGGTGATAGGGGCACAGCAGCATTACCGGTGGCCTTCTGGAAGCCTGGACATCTTTCGGAACCGCGCCGCTCATGAGTGGCTCATCAATGCCTCTGCCGAGCGTGTGAGGGCAGGGGAGGTCAATGGGCGGCCGGCCGTCTTCGTCCTCCCCGAGGTGGATGACCCCCTCTTCGCCCATACCATGGTGATCGTCGCTGAGCCCTTTGGAATAACGGTAGTGATAGGAGAAGGCCTGCCGTTTGATGAGGTGCTCAAGGTGGCCAGGGGGGTAAGGCCATGACATGGAGGTGGCGCTTGTAAATGGCGGCGATGTTGGAGGCTGCTAGGCCATATGCAGGTTGCCCTCGGGGTCAGTATAGAACAGGCGGAAGAAGGGGTAGCCGCGGCGCCTGATCTCGTCCCCACCCCCTTCGTGGCGCTCTAGCAGAGCGGCCACCCCCACCACTCGGCACCCTATCTCCTCCACGGCCCTGATGGCCCGCAGGGAGGAGGTGCCAGTGGTCACCACATCCTCCACGATGGCCACCTTCAGCCCTCTTACCAGCTCCTCGCCGGCCACTGTGTCCCGCACCCCATGCTCCTTCCGCTCTTCGCGCACGTAGAAGACGGGCAGCACCCTAACCTGGCCATGGAAGGCGGCTAGGGAGACAGCCATGGCGATGGGGATGGCACCGGTGGCCATGCCTCCCACCGCCTCTGCTCCCCATGCCACTATGGGGCCCAGGAGGAGGCGGCCGATGATCTCCGCCCAGCGGGGGTGGAGGGTCACCTGCTTGCCATCGTAGTAGTAACGGGCCGCCAGGCCGGAGGTGAGGCGGAACTCTCCGCGGCGGAAGCAGCGCTCCCGCAGGGCCTGGGCCAGGGCCAGGAGCTCCTCCTGGGAGGCGTAGGACACATCACCCCTCCTGAGCCATCTGCAGGAGCAGGTGCACCAAGGTGCGGGCGGGGATGCCAGTAGCCCCCTTCACCCAGATCCCCTTGTCCCGGTCCACATTATCGGTGGGGGCCATGTCGATGTGGGCCCAGGGGGTCTCCTCTACGAAGAAGCGGAGGAACTCGGCGGCCGATATGGCCCCGCCGTAGCGGTCGCCCACGTTCTTGATGTCGGCCACGTCGCTGCGCAGGCTCTCCCGGTACTCCTGGATGATGGGGAAGCGCCACATGCGCTCCCCGCTCCTCTCCGCCGCCTCCATGATGCGCTGGGCCAGGGCATCGTCGTTGGCGAAGAAGCCGGTGGCCGCCGGGCCCAGGGCGATGGCCATGGCTCCCGTGAGGGTGGCCACATCTATAAGGGGCGAGAGGCCCAGCTCGCGGGCGTAACAGATGGCATCGGCTAGAATGAGCCTACCCTCGGCATCGGTGTTGATGACCTCGATGGTCTTGCCATTGCGGGCGCGCAAGATATCGCCGGGCCTGATGGCCGAGCCAGAGGGCATGTTCTCGGCCACGGGCAGGATGGCGGTGACGTTGATGGGTGGGCGTAGCTTCCCCAGGGCCCACATACAGGCGATGACGGCCGCTGCCCCTGACATATCCCCCTTCATCTCCTCCATGCCCTGGGCGGGCTTCAAAGAGATGCCACCTGAGTCGAAGGTGATGCCCTTGCCCAAGAGGCCCACCGCCTTTGGCGAGTCGGGGCGCCCACGGTAACGCATGATGATGAGGCGGGGGGGCTGGGTGGAGCCCGCCGCCACCCCCAAGAGGGCCCCCATGCCCATCTCCCGGATGCGCCCTTCCTCCCAAACCTCGCACTCCAGGCCGGCATCATGGGCTAGCTGCTGGGCCCGCTGGGCCATCTCCACAGGGGTGAGGATGTTGGCCGGCTCATTGGCTAGGTCACGGGCGTGGTTGGCGGCTTGTGCCAGGATGATGCCCAGCTCCACGCCCCGGCGCAGGGCCTCCAGCCGCTCCTGCTGCATCTCTACTAGCGTCAGCTCCTGCACCTCCCTCTCGTCCTCGTCTGCCTTGTAGCGACGGAAGCGGTAGAGGCCCATGATGGCCCCCTCGGCCATGGCCTGGGCGCACTGCTGGGGTTCCAGCCCTCCCGCCCCAGCGCCCAGCACCACGGAGGCCACCCTCTGGCAGCTCAGGCGACGCAGATGGCGGAGGGCGGTGGCCGTGACGTCCCGCACCTTCTGGAGGGAGAACTGTTCCTGCTTGCCCAGGCCCACTACCGCCACCCGGGCAGCGGGCATGCGGCCCAGGGTGTGGATGACCGTCACCTCCCCCTCCTTGCCCTTGATCTCGCTGTCCTCTATGAGGCGAGAGATGGCCCCGTCCATGGCCCGGTCCACAGCCGCCGTGGCGCCACCGGGCGTCTTTATCCCCTCGAAGAGCCCTACCACGATGGCATCGGCTTTCAGCTGGGTGATGTCTCCTGCCTCTACACGTATCTCCAAGGGCGTCACCTCCCAGTCCAAGGGCTATGATATGGCCATCCCTGCCCACCCTCAAGTTGCTGATGCCGAAAGGGCGGTGCTTTAATGGGATTGTGCCTCTAGGATTCTCATGGCAGGGGTGAGGTGGACGAAGTTGCGGGGCCCCTGAACCGGTGGTGGCGGCAGATGTCCAGGGGGGCCTGAGGCCTGTGATGGGAAGGGTGTCCTTTCTTTGGCGGAGGCTCACCAGCCCCTTTCAGCGCCGTGACCTGTTGGAAGCGGGGCTGGTGGCGGCTGGCTTCCTGGCCTATTTCGGTGTGCGGGGTGCGGTCATCGACCGCCCGGCGACCGCCTATTGGAACGCTCGGGACATCATAGAGCTGGCGCGCTCCTTGGGCATCTTCTGGGAGTATGAGGTGCATAAGGCCCTTTTGGGGAACCTGTTCCTCGTCCAGGCCATGAACATCATCTATTTCTGGCTCCACTTTCCCCTCATCATCGTCTTTGGCATCTGGTGCTATTACCGCCGGCGCTCCCATTACACACGGTTGCGGGACGCTTTTCTCGCCTCGGGGGCCATATCCCTCATCGTATATTGGCTTTACCCGGTGGCCCCGCCGCGGGCCCTGCCCGAGCTGGCCGCCCGCTTTGAACCCAACGCCCCGGAATATGTGCGAGGCTTTGTGGACACCATGCAGGTCTACTTGGGCTACGCCTACCAGACACAGGAGACAGGGGCCTTCGTCAACCCCTATGCCGCCATGCCCAGCCTCCACTTCGGCTGGGACATGCTCCTGGGGATGGGGATCATCTGGGTGTTCTGGCGGACGAGGCTGCGGTGGGTGGCGGTGCCTGTGGGGCTCTTTTTGCCCATCTCCCAGGTTTTCGCCATCACCGTCACTGCCAACCACTTCTTCTTGGACGCCCTGGCCGGGGCGGTGGTATCAGCCCTGGGGGTGCCCATATCGGTGGCCCTGCATCGCTGGGCATATCCCCGGCTAGGGGAGTGGGTGGGCAAGATCCCCTGGCCCAAATTACGGAGGTTCCTCCTGCCGGAGGCCGCACCTGGGGAGGGACGTGTGCCCCCTAAAGCTTCGCCAGGAGCTGGCGGGCAGCGTTGAGGATGGGGTCCCAGACTGGCGAGAAGGGCGGGGCGTAGGCCAGGTCTAGGTTCACCAACTGGTGCACCGTCATGCCGGCGTGGAGAGCGGTGGCGATGACGTCGATGCGTTTGCCCGCCCCTTCGTGGCCCACGATCTGGCCTCCGAGGAGGACGCCCGTGCCCTTCTCGGCCAGGAGCTTGACGGTGATGGGGGCGGCGCCAGGGTAATAGTGGGCCCTGGTCCTGTCCTCTATCCTGGCGGCTATCCATTCCCAGCCGAGGGCCCGCAGTTCCCTCTCCTGCAGGCCGGTGCGGGCCACCTCCAGATGGCAGACCTTGGTGATGGCCGTGCCCACCACGCCGGGGAAGGTGGCATAGCCGCCCCCCAGGTTGATGCCCGCCACCCTGCCCTGCTTGTTGGCCACCGTGCCTAGGGCCAACCAGAAGGGGCGGCGAGAGACTAGGTGGAAGGTTTGGGCACAGTCACCGGCTGCCCATACCCCCTCGCGGGGCGTCTGCATGCGCTCGTTGACCACTATGGCCCCCCTCTCCCCCAGGGGGATGTCGGCGTCGCGGGCTAGGTCAGAGTTGGGCCTCACCCCCAGGCCCAGGACCACCACATCGGCGGGGATGGTGCGGGCGGCGGTGACCACCGCCTGCACGCGGCCATTGCTCACCTCCAGCCCTTGCAACGGCTCCCCCAGGTACACGGCCACCCCTAGATGGCGGAGGGCCTCGGCGATGGGGGCGGCCATATCTGGGTCCAGGGTGAGCATCACCTGCTCCTCCTTCTCCACCAGGGAGACCTCCAGGCCGCGGTGGCAGAGGGCCTCGGCCATCTCCAGGCCGATGTACCCCCCTCCCACGATGACGGCCCTCTTGGCCCCCGTCGCCTCCAGATAGCGATGGAGCTCTATGGCCTCGTGCAGGGAGTTGACACCAAAGACCCCTTGGGCATCCATGCCTGGCAGGGGAGGGCGTATGGGCACCGCCCCTGTGGCCAGCAGCAGATGGTCGAAGGGCTCCCAGCGCTCCTTTCCCGTCTGCAGGTCCTCCACCAGCACGCGACGGCTCTGCAGGTCCACCTTTTGCACTTGATGGTGCAGGTGCACCTCAATGCCCATGCGGGCGTAGTCCTGGGGCCAACGGACGACCAGCCTATCGGGCTCTTCTATCTCCCGGCCCAGGTAATAGGGGATGCCACAGGCGGCATAGGAGACGAAAGGCCCCTTCTCGAAGACGATGATCTCCAACTGCTGGGGGCTGCGTCGACGGCGGGCGTTGGCCGCAGCGCTCATCCCAGCGGCGTCGCCCCCTACTATCACCAGCCGCTGCTGGGCCATGGGCCACCTCCCCTTTTTCATCCATCGTAGCATAGGGGGCGTCCCCTTGATCCTAGGGGAGGGCCCATTTACACTTAGTGCGGCCTACGAAGATACATAACGCTGATGATGGGGGGTTAAAGCATGCCAGCTGTGGTGGTGGTCGGGGGCCAGTGGGGGGATGAGGGGAAGGGGCGGGTGGTGGATCTGCTGGCCCAGCGGGCGCAGGTGGTGGCCCGTTACTCGGCAGGGAGCAATGCTGGCCACACGGTGGTCAACGAATTGGGGGAGTTCCGTCTCCACTTGGTGCCGGCGGGCATCTTCTACCCTGATAAGCTCTGCCTCATCGGCCATGGGGTGGCTGTGGACCCCAAGGTGCTCTTGGAGGAGATACGTTCGCTGGAGGCGAGGGGGGTGAAGGTGCGGGGGAGGCTCTTCGTCTCCAACCGCGCCCATGTCACCATGCCCTGGCATCCCCTGCTGGACCGTCTGGAGGAGAAGGCACGGGGTAAGGCAGCCATCGGCACCACCGGGCGGGGGGTGGGCCCCACTTTCGTGGACAAGGTGGGGAGGTTGGGGATCCGCATGGTGGACCTGGTGGACCCCCATGCCCTGCGGGAGCGTCTCTCCCTGGTTTTGCCCATCAAGAACGCCGTCCTGAGCAAGCTCTATGAGGCCGAGCCCCTGGACCTGGAGCAGGTGTGGACGGAGTACGCTGAGCTGGGGGCCCAGCTGCGCCCCTTTGTGGCCGACACATCGGTGATGACCCAGGAGGCCCTACGCCGAGGGGAAACGG
Organism: Dehalococcoidia bacterium; assembly: GCA_032249735.1. GTDB lineage: Bacteria > Chloroflexota > Dehalococcoidia > SM23-28-2 > HRBIN24 > JAVVHA01. Next base: position 88,285 of record JAVVHA010000004.1, read on the forward strand.
TGCTGCTGGAGGGGGCCCAGGGTGCCCTCCTGGACCTGGACCTGGGCACCTATGAATACGTCACCTCGTCTGTCCCGTCATCCCTGGCTGGAGGGGCTTGTGTGGGGATGGGCATCGGCCCCACCCAGATCAAGGCGGTGGTGGGGGTCTACAAGTCCTACATGACGCGGGTGGGCGGCGGGCCCATGCCCACGGAGCTGTTGGACGAGACGGGAGACATGCTGAGGGAGGCCGGCCCCCGCCCCGAATATGGGGCCACCACTGGCCGCCCCCGCCGGTGTGGCTGGTTCGACGCCGTGGCCTCCCGCTATACGGCCCGGGCCAATGGGCTCACAGCCGTAGCCCTCACCCGCCTGGACGTGCTGGACCGGTTCCCCACGGTGCGCATCTGCACCGCCTACCGCATCGATGGCCGGGTGACGGATGTCTTCCCGGCCAGCACCCGCGAGCTGTGGGAGGCGGAGCCGGTGTATGAGGAGATGCCTGGCTGGGAGCAGGACACCTCGGGCATTCGACGCTTCCAGGACTTGCCAGCGGCGGCCCAGGCCTATGTGCGGCGCATCGAGGAGCTGCTGGAGGTGCCCATCTATCTGGTATCGGTGGGGCCGGAGCGGGAGCAGGCTATCGTCCTCGGCGACATCTGGTGAGGGCCATGAGGGACGATGTCTTGCTCTGGCTGCATGTGGTGGCCGCCACGGCCTTCGTGGGCCCCCAGATCTTCTTGACCCTGGTGGTGCCTGGGCTCCGCCTTTTGCCCCCTGAGGGGCGGGTGCTGGCCCTTCGTGTCCTCACCTCCCGCTTCGGCTGGCTGGGGTGGGGGGCGGTGGTGGTGCTAGTGCTCACGGGCATCGAGAACCTGCGGCATGCTGCCTCAGAGGGGGTCCTCATCTTCGACCCTGAGTTCCGGTACCTTTGGATATTCGTGGCCAAGATGGCCCTCTTGGCGGTGGCCCTGGCAGCGGTGGCCGTCCATTCCTTCCTGGTAGGGCCACGGCAGCTGAGGCTGATGGAGGCCGCTCTGAGGGGTGCCGACCCTCTGGAGGAGAGGAGGGTGAGGCGGGCCACGGTGCTCCTAGGGATGGTGGGCCTGCTGGCCTCTTTGGGCATCCTCTTGGCTGCTGTTCTTCTCCATGACTACTCCTTCTCCAACCGCCCCCTTTAGGGCCATGGAGCAGGAGAGACACCCTTTCTCCGCCAGGCTACAGGAGCTGATGGCCGATGTCTTGGCTGGGCGGGCCCCCAACGTTGGGCGGTTTTGCGGGGCCTGTTTCCACCCCCTGAGGCCCCAGCAGAGGTCCTGTCCCCACTGCGGCGCCAGCACCGATCAGGTGGCCCCTGTGGAGCATATCCCCTGGGAGGTCATATCCATGTTCCAGGCGCAGCGGCTGCGGGAGGCCCTGGCGGTGCGTGGCCTGGCCTATGGGGGGCTGGTGGCCGGGGTGGTGCTGGCCCTGCTGCCTATTGTCCTCTGGGATGTGCGCTGGTGGACGGTGCTGCTGCTGTTCACCATCCTGGGTGTGGCCTATGTAGGGGCTGCCAACCTGGCCAATACCCTGGGCGACGCCCTCGGCTACAGGTGGGGGCAGGCCGTCCTCCGCCGTCGCTGGGAGCGCTTCACGGCCAGGCGCCAGTAAGTCCTTGGCTCAGACAGGCACCTTCAGGTCCAGCTGGATGCGCGCCAGCTCCCGCCGCAGCCGTTCCTGACCCTGGGGGTCGGGCTCCACCAATGGGAGACGGGGCCGCCCCACCCGGAACCCTACATGGTTGAGGGCCCACTTGATGGGGCAGGGGTTGGGCGCCACCGTCATGAGGGCCTGCATGAGGGGGAGGAGCTGCAGGTGGAGTCGCCGCGCCTCCTCTACCCTCCCCTCCAGATAGGCCTCCATCATGGCTCGCATCTTACCACCTACCAAGTGGGAGGTGACGGAGATAACGCCATACCCTCCCACGGCCATGATGGGGAGGGTGAGGGCGTCGTCGCCGCTCCACACCAGGAAGCCCTGGCGGGCCTCGGCCAGGATGCGGGAGATCTGCACCAGATCGCCGGAGGCCTCCTTGACGCCTATGATGTTGTCCACCTGCGAGAGGCGGATGGTGGTATCGGCGGTCATGTTGAGGGCGGTGCGACCAGGTATGTTGTAGAGGATGCAGGGTATGTCCACAGCTTGGGCGATGGCGCGGAAGTGCTCGTATAACCCCTCCTGGCTAGGGCGGTTGTAGTAGGGGACCACCAGGAGGAGGGCATCGGCCCCTGCCTTTTGGGCCTCTCGGGAAAGCTCGATGGAGTGGGCGGTGTCATATGTGCCCGTGCCGGCCACCACCGTGCCCCGGTGGCCCAGGGCCTCCTTCACCTCTCGGACCAGGCGCACCTTCTCCTCGTCGGACAAGGTGGGGGCCTCGCCAGTGGTGCCCGAGACCACCACCCCATGGGAGCCCGATTCCACCAGGGCCTGGGCCAGGCGACGAGCTTGGGCGTAGTCCACCTTCCCCTCGTCGTCCATGGGGGTCACCATAGCTGTCAGCAGCCTCCCTATCTCTTGCATGGGCGCCACCTCCCCGATGCTAGATGAGATTGCGTGCTAGAAGCTCCTGGGCGATCTGCAGGGCGTTGAGGGCCGCTCCCTTGCGCAGGTTATCGCAGGAGATCCAGAGGGCCAGGCCCCGCTGACAGGAGGCGTCCTTCCTTATGCGCCCCACCAGGGCCAGGTCACCCCCAGCGGCCATGAGGGGGGTGGGATAAAGGGCCTTTTGGGGGTCGTCTACCACCTTCACCCCCGGGGCCTCCAGGAGGATGTCCCGCGCCTCTTGGGGCGGTAACGGCTCCTGGAACTCCACATGGACGGCCAGCGAGTGGCCCACCATCACCGGTACCCGCACACAGGTGGCAGAGATGGCCAGGTCCGGGTCCCCCATGATCTTCCGCGTCTCGTTGACGATGGCAGCCTCCTCCTTGGTGTAGCCGTCATCTAGGAAGTCTTCCACATGGGGGAAGAGGTTGAAGGCGATGGGGTGGGGATAGACCTGGGACCTGGGGTCCTCTCCGGCCAGGGCCTGCTGCGTCTGCTCCTTCAGCTCCTGCATGGCCGCCCATCCCGTGCCGGAGACGGACTGGTAAGTGTCCACGATGATGCGGCGCACGGGGCTACGCCGGTGCAGGGGCCAGAGGACCAACACCAGGGGCGTCACCTCGCAGTTGGGAGTGCTGATGATGCCCCGGTGCCAAGAGAGGGCCTCCCCGTTTACCTCTGGCACCACCAAGGGGACGTGGGGCTCAAGACGCCAGGCCTTGGAGTCGTCGATGACCACCGCCCCCCCTTCCACGGCGTGGGGAACGAGGCGGCGAGAGACCTCGCTGGTGGCCGAGAAGAAGACCAGGTCGGCGCCCCGGAATGAGTGGGGGGTGGCCTCCTCCACCGTATAGGGCTGGCCCCGGAAGAGGAGGGAGCTCCCAGCCGAGCGGGAGGAGGCCAAGAGGCGGAGCCCTGCCACGGGGAAATCCCTCTCCTCCATGAGGCGCAGAAGCTCTCGGCCCACCAGGCCGGTAGCCCCTACGATGGCCACGTTGAGGCGCTTCGCCATGGCTTAGATGTCGGCCCCATGGTAGCGCAAGGCGCGGGGCGGGGCAAGGGCTAGAACCAATGGCGTAGCCACCACCAAGCGAACCCCCGTTTGGCCCAGTGCCATAGGGGGCTGGGGCCGCGCACCCGCACCTGGGGGGCCGGCTGGGCGTAGAAGTGACCGTAGGCCAGGCTCGCCCTCCCAAACCCCGTCTCCAGGAAACATTGGCCACGGCCGTCGAAGGCCCACCCGGCTGCTCTCCCCAGGAGGTGAGAGGCCAGGTTGCGGGCCACCACCTCCGCCTGGCCGTGGGCGAAGACCCCCGCCTTGGGCAGGGGAAGGCCGTGGGCCAACGGGATATACGTAACGTCGCCGATGGCGAAGACCCCTTCCCAAGAGGTGGCCATGGTGTGGGGGTCCACCTCCACCCATCCGGAGGGGCCAGTGAGCCCCGCCTCCCGCACCACCGCCGGCGCCGAATGCACCGGCACGGCGATAAGGAGGTCGAAGGGGACCTCGGCCCCATTGGCCAGCTGGACCACCTTCCGGTCCTGGTCCACGGCCTGCACCTGGGCATTGGGGGAGAAGATGATCTGGCGGGCAGTCAGCATCTCCGCCAACTGGGCGCCCACCTGAGGCCCGGCCACCGGCAGGGGATGGGGCTCAGGGGTGACGATGTGGATCTCCACCTGCTGGCGGCGCCCCAGGCGTCGGTAGTACCAGTCCAGGAGGAGGGCCCCTTCGTAGGGGGCGGCGGGGCACTTGTAGGGGAGGGAAGGGATGAGGATGATCACCCTCCCTTCCTGCAGCCCGGCCAGCTGGTCTCTGAGGGCCTCGGCCCCGTCCAGGTGGTAGTAAGTCCAGGCCTGGGCCAGCCCGGGAATGCCCCCTGTGCCGTATTCCGCCCCAGGGGAGAGGACCAGGTAGTCGAAGCTCAACTCCCCCTGGGTCATGACTAGGCGGCGTTGGTGGACGTCGATGGCCGTCACCTCGTCCAGGATCACCTCGATGCCCCGTCGGCGGAGGGCGCGCAGGTCAGCCACCACCTGGGCGGGGCGGCGCAGGCCCAGCATAACCCAGGTGAGGCCCGGGGCGAACACATGCATGGGGCTGCGGTCCACTACCACCACCCGATGTTCGGGAGGCAGGAGACGTCGCAGGCGGTGGGCGGCCACCACCCCTCCCACCCCTCCGCCGAAGATGGCGATGGTCTTCCCCCTCATCTCACCACCTCATATCACATCATGCCAGGCCCAGGAGGGGCTCCAGGCCCACCACCAGTTCTTGCAGGGTCAGGGCCCGCCGCACGGCCAGGAGCACCCCTGGCAGGAAGGACTCGCGGCTGGTGGAATCGTGGCGGATGGTGAGGGTCTGGCCCTGGGAGCCAAAGATGACCTCCTGGTGGGCCACTAACCCCGGAAGACGCACGCTATGGATGGTGATCCCCTCCACCTCCCCACCGCGGCTGCCGGGCAGGTTCTCCTTTTCCGTGGGGGGGCGGCGGAAGGGGCGGCCACGGGCTAGGGCCATGGCCCTGGCGGTGGCCAGGGCTGTGCCCGAGGGGGCATCGGCCTTGGCATCGTGGTGCATCTCGATGATCTCGGCCACATCGAAGAAGGGGGCGGCTATGCGGGCCAGGTGCATCATGACCACTGCCCCGATGGCGAAGTTGGCGGCCACTACCCCTCCCACGCCCCGTGCCCGGCACTCCTCCTGTAGGCGAGCGACGAAGTCTTGGGAGAGCCCAGAGGTGCCGATGACAAGGCGGGCTCCCACCGCTAGGGCTGCCTCCGTCACCTTGGGGGTAAAATCGGCGTGGCTGAAGTCCACCACCACCTGTGGCCTGGTGGCCTGAAAGAGGGAGAAGGGGTCGGTGGCGTAGGGCACGCGGGTACCATCGGGAAGGGATAGCTCCCGGTGGCGGGGTGTGCGGGCCACGGCGGCCACGGGCTCTAGGTCAGGCGCTTGGGCCAGGGCCAGCAGAACCTGCTGGCCCATGCGCCCCACGCCGCTTACCGCCACTCTGATGGCCATGGCTGCGCCTCACGGCCTCAGCGGGCGTGGCGGAGGGGGCGGGGGCGGTGGGCGCCTGGGGGGCTGGGGGCGCGGTGGCCGTGGTGGGGTGGGCTGGGCCCTAGGCCGCATCTCCGTGGGGCGCCGCCCCAGCTGGGGCGGCGGCTGCTGCTGGGGCTGGCGACCCTCTAGGACCGCCCGCCGCGAGAGGTTGATGCGGCCATAGGAGTCCACGCCGGTGACCATGACCATGATCTCGTCCCCCACCCGCACCACATCCTCAGGGCGTCGCACCCGGTAGTCGGCCAGCTCCTCAGTGCGCACTAGCCCCTCCTTGCCTGGCAGGATCTCCACGAAGGCCCCGAAGGGGACGATCCTGGTCACCTTGCCAGTATAAACTTCGCCTACCCGCACATCTCGGGTGAGGCCCTCGATGATCTCGATGGCCCGACGGGCGGCCTCCTCGCTGGGAGAGCCCACGTATACGGTGCCATCGTCCTCCACGTCGATGGTGCACTTGGTCTCGTCGATGATGGAGCGGATGACGCGGCCGCCAGGGCCGATGACTGCCCCGATCTTGTCCACTGGGATCTGGATGCGGAACATCCTGGGGGCATAGGGGGAGAGCTCAGCGCGGGCCTCGGGGATGGTATCCAGCATTACCCGTAGGATGTGCATGCGCGCCTCCCGCGCCCGGCGCATGGCCTGCTCCAGGATGGAGATGGGCAGCCCCTCTCGTTTGATGTCCAGCTGTAGGGCGGTGATGCCCTCGGCGGTTCCAGCCACCTTAAAGTCCATGTCACCGTAGTGGTCCTCCAGGCCGGCGATGTCCGTAAGGATGACGTATCGCTCTCCTTCCATCACCAGGCCCATGGCCACGCCCGCCACGGGGGCCTTGATGGGCACTCCGGCGTCCATGAGGGAGAGGGTGCTGCCGCAGACGCTGGCCATGGAGGTGGAGCCGTTGGAGGAGAGGACCTCCGAGACCAGCCTGATGGTGTATGGGAACTCCTCCTCGCTAGGGATGACAGGCTCTAGGGCCCGCTCGGCCAGGGCGCCGTGGCCTATCTCCCGCCGGCTGGGGGTGCGCAGGGGCCGCACCTCGCCAGTGGAGAAGGGTGGGAAGTTATAGTGATGGATGAACCGCTTGGACTCCTCAGGCTCGATGGTGTCCAGCTCTTGCCTCTCCCCCAGGGAGCCGAGGGTGGCGATGGTGAGCACTTGCGTCTCCCCCCTGGTGAAGAGGCCGGAGCCGTGGGTGCGGGGCAGAAGCCCTACCGCCGCCGATACGGGCCGCATCTCATCAGGGAGACGGCCGTCGGGCCTTCTTCCCTCCTCCAAGATGCGGCGGCGGACGACGGTGCGCACCTCCTCTTCCAGGGCCCGCAGCAGCTGGTCCTGGGGGAAGGTGTCGCCCAGGCTGGCCAATACCTCCTGCCGGGCCTGGTCCATGAAGGCCTGGCGTTCGTCTTTGGCCGCCCAGACCAGGTCCCAGCCCTTCTGGGCCACCAGCTGGCGCACGGCCTCCACCACCTCCGGGGCGAGGGGGGCAGGCGTCCAAGAGGCCTTGGGCTTGCCCACCTGGGCCACCATCTCCTCCTGGAGGGCGATGCTCTCCTGGTTCACCTGGTGGGCCATGGTCATGGCCTCCACCACCAGCTCCTCGGGCAGCTCCCGCGCCCCGCACTCCACCATCACCACCGCCTCCTTGGTGGAGGCTACCACCAGGTCTAGGGAGCTGTGACGCCTCTGCTCGAAGGTGGGGTTGATAAGGAACTCCCCATCCAGATAGCCGATGCGGGTGGCCCCTACGGGCCCATGGAAGGGGATGTCGGAGATGCTCAGGGCGGCAGAGGCCCCAATGATGGCCAGGATGTCGTGGTCGTTCTCCTGGTCAGCGGAGAGGGCGGTGACGATGATCTGCACATCGTTGCGGAACCCTTTGGGGAAGAGGGGGCGGAGGGGGCGATCGGTGAGGCGGGCGGTGAGGATGGCGGCGGTGCTGGGGCGCCCCTCGCGGCGGAACCAGCTGCCTGGGATCTTGCCGGCGGCATAGAGCCGCTCCTCGAAGTCCACCAGCAGGGGCAGGAAATCGACCCCCTCCCGTGGGGGCCCCATGCAGGCCGTCACCAGCACCACCGTGTCGCCGTAGCGCACGGTGACGGCCCCGTTGGCCTGCCCCGCCAGGTGCCCCGTCTCGATGATGAGGTCGCGGTCGCCTATGCGACGTCGGAAAGTCTTTACCGCGGTGAGCTCCATTCCTCCGCCACCCCCATTTATGGGCTGTCACTCCTGATGGGTTGTGTCTTCAGCTATAACGCCCGCCGGGCATCACTTGCGGAGCCCCAGCTGGGCCACGATCTTCCGATAGCGCTGGGGGTCCTCCCTCTCCAGGTAGCGCAGGAGGCGCCGCCGCCGTCCCACCATCATCATCAGGCCCCGGCGGGAATGGTGGTCTTTGCGGTGGACCTGCAGGTGCTGGGTGAGGCGGCGGATGCGCTCCGTCAGGAGGGCGATCTGGACCTCAGGGGAACCCGTGTCCCTTTCGTGGATGCGGTATGTCGATATGATCTCTTGACGCTCCCGCCTCCTGAGCATTCCTGGTCTATTCCTCCCGTCCTGCAAGTATACATCGGCGCCCATCCCTGGGACAACGGTGTTGGCGTATACTGATGCCTGGCATGCACTGGTCTTTGTGTGATCTATGCGCAAGGTGGCCATCGTCACCGATAGCTCCGCCTGCCTGCCGTCGGCGCTGACAGAGGAGTTAGGCATCCTGGTGGTGCCCCACCGGTTGCACCTTGGGGGCCAGACGCTGGAGGACGGGGCCATCTCCCCCTCTGAGTTCTATGCCTTGCTGGAGAGGGGCAGGGCTCCGGCCACCACCACCGCCCCGCCCCCGGGGGCCTTCCTAGAGGCATATCGGCGGGCCTCCCAGGAGGCCGAGTCGGTACTGTGTATCGTCTTCTCCTCCCGTTTCAGCGTCACCTTCCAGGTGGCGCGGGAGGGGGCGCGCCTGTTCCATCAGGAGCGGCCCCAGGTGGCGGTGGAAGTGATGGACTCCCGCAACCTGGCTCTGGCGCATGGGTTCGTGGTCCTGGCGGCGGCGCGGGCGGCGTATCGGGGGGAGGGGATGGAGGCCTGCCTACAGGAGGCGCAGCAGGTCGCACAGCGGGCGGGCCTCATCGGCATGGTGGACACCCTCCGCTACCTGGCGCGGGGAGGGAGGGTGCCGTGGGTGGTCCACTGGGCCACCGCCCTTCTGCAGATCAAGCCCATCATGGCCGCCGATGGCGACGAGGTGCGGCCTGTGGAGAGGGTGCGCACCCGCCGCCGTGCCCTGGAGAGGCTTTTGGTGGCCCTGCGCCAGCGCCTGGACCCCTCCTTACCCCTCCAGCTAGGGGTGATGCATGCCGCTGCCCCTGAGGTGGCTGAGGAGCTGGCCCAGCAGCTGCGCCAGGAGTGGCGGCCGCGGGAGCTCCTGGTGGTGGAGTTCACCCCCGTCATGGGGGTGCACGTAGGGCCGGGTTTTGTGGGCATCGCCTATGCTGTGGAGGCCCCTGCCCAGGCCCTGATGGCCGATGTGGCCCAGCTGGAGGCTGGGCTGGGCCCTCTACCCCCGCCCATGGATCCGCCGGCTCTTGTGGTCCTGTGTGGGCTTCCAGGCTCTGGCAAGTCTACCTTCGCCCGTCTCCTACGGGAGCGGGTGCCCCTAGCGGTGCTGGAGAGCGACCGGCTGCGCAAGCTCCTCTTTGGCCGCCCCACCTACTCGGCGCAGGAGAGTAGTCGCCTCTTCCAGGCCATCCACGCCTTGGCCGACCGTCTCCTGGCACGGGGCATCCCGGTGCTCATCGACGCCACCAACCTGCGGGAGGCCCACCGTCGCCCTCTATATGCCATGGCCGAGCGCCACGGTGCCCGCCTGGTGGTGGTGCAAGTGGAGGCCCCGCCACAGGTGGTACGTCAGCGTCTCCAGCGTCGGCAGCAGCTACGCCCCATAGACGATTGGTCGGACGCTGGCGTGGAGGTCTACGAGCGCATGCAGGCCCAGGTGGAGCCCATAGGCCGTCCCTACATTCGGGTGGACACCTCTCGTGAGCTGGGGCCAGCCCTGGAGGAGGTGGTGGCGGCCCTCTCCTCGCCCCAGGGGCGAGGGGAGTAATACACTGGAGATGGGATGGCACGGAAGCGCTGGCCCCCCATCATCGTCGTGAGGGCCCGCTTGCAGCGGGAGGCCCTGGCCGAGTTTCAGCGCTGGTACCGGGAGGTCCATCTGCCCCATGTCCTGGCCATTCCTGGCGTGGTGCGGGCATACCGGGCGGACTGTCACCGCCGTGGCGTCACCTGGGCAGCCCTCTATGAGCTACGGGACGACGATGCCCTCCAAGAGGCCCTCAACAGCCCCCAGGCGCAACAGGCCCGCCAGGACTGGCAGGCGTGGATACCTCACCTGGACGAGCTGAGCCTAGAGGTGCTGGCGGGGCTGGTGCCCATCCCCGCCTATCATCATTGGAACTAGCGCCCCTTGTACTCGGGCTTCCGCTTTTGGGCGAAGGCCAGGGGCCCCTCACGGGCGTCCTCAGAGCGGAATACCTCCGCCGCCAGCTGCGCCTCCAGGGCCAGCCCCTCGGTCAGGGGCATCTCCAGGCCCCGCAAGGCTGCCTGCTTGATGGCCCGCACGGCCAGGGGGCCGCACTCCAAGATCTTCTCCGCCACCTCCTCGCAGGTGGGCATCAGCTTCTCCTTGGGCACCACCTTGGAGACCAGGCCAGCCTGCAGGGCCCACTGGGCATCGAACCTCTCGCCGGTGAGCAAAAGCTCCATGGCGTAGGCCAGAGGTATGGCCCTGGGCAGCCGCTGGGTGCCCCCGGCGCCGGGGATGATGGCCCGCTTGGGCTCGGGCAGACCGAAGGTGGCGTGATCGGCAGCGATGCGGATGTCGCAGCAGAGGGCCAGCTCCAGCCCGCCGGCCAGGCAGTAGCCGTTGATGGCGGCGATGATGGGCTTCCAACACTCAAAACCCCTGGTGATGCCGGCGAAGGGGACGTCGTAGGCGGGGGCCTGGCCCTTCTGGAAGGCCTCGGCCATGGCCACCAGGTCGGCCCCGGCGGAGAAGGCCACGTCGCCAGCGCCCGTCAGAATGGCCACCCACACCTCCGGGTCATCGCGGAAATCGCAGAAGGCCTCATACAGCTCCTTGCTGGTCTGGGGGTCGATGGCATTTCGCCTCTCGGGGCGGTTGATGGTGACGTAGGCCAGCCGCCCCCTCTTCTCGTAGATGATGTTCTGGAACTGGGCCATGAGCTCCCACCTCCTTTCCCACCCAGTATAGGGCCGGCCCCTCCATACCGTCACCGCGCAGGCCTTCACTGACGCTAGGGGTGAAAAGTGTAAGGTCGTGTAAGGAATTATGTGTAGGAGTCTGTGTTTAATGGGGGGGCACGACC
>JAVVHA010000005.1 GCA_032249735.1 Dehalococcoidia bacterium
ATTCTGGGGGAGCCTGAGCCTAAGCTGGGGCCTCTTCCTGGCGACACGTCAGGAGCAGTTCGTTCGGTCAGCACCAACGTCGCTGAAGTGACGCTTCCGGCGCCGGGCTCCTACCGCATCCAGTGCGGCAGTGGCGCCCTTGAAATACGCGCTGTGGCAGTGCCGGAGGAGTTGCGCAGTAAGCTCCTGCAGACGCCTATCGACCGATGGAGATGGAGTCTCTAGCTATCTGCTTACCAAGGGAGCTCTACTGTCTGCGTAACCTGGCGGATAACGGTCATCCCAGTCATGAAGCGCCAGCTGGCAGACCCGCCGCCTGGCCACACCGTCCATATGCAGTATAGGCAGGCCCTGCCCGCTGGCTTCACCTACAGCCTCTACTTGCTCAAATACGGGTTGTCGTGGCCCCTCCCGACTGTGCGGCCTGCCAGCCTAAAACCCTAAGGAGATGCGGGCCACTTTTCTACAAAGCCAACGCACGCCATATAAGCACGGACAGGGGGTGGCTGCGTGGGGGGCCTGCCCGAAGGTTGACTTCGCAAAATCCATCTTTTGCGAAGTCCACCGAATAGAACATCCGTTGCCTAGACGGTGAGGGCAAATCGTGGCATCACGGCACCGCCTGCAGGAGGCGGGGCCTAGGTTGACCGGGGCTGTCGCCTATAACCCGTCGCATTACGGCTTGACCAGGCCCACTCCTTGGCGTAAGATGAGAGCGGTTTCGTAGGCAAGGGCGTAGGGTGAGCGGCCGGCTCGTCCGGTTTATGGGCACGAAGCCGCTCAGTGCCGAATAGCGGGCAGGGCCCGTAGCTCAAGGGCAGAGCGGCCGGCTCATAACCGGTTGGTTGGGGGTTCGAATCCCTCCGGGCCCACCAAATTTTTCGCGGAGGGCACAAGTGCGAGCCGTCGAGCTCCTCATGGCTGAACACCGCGTCATCCGTAAGGGCCTTGAGGTGCTGGAGGCCATGGCTGCCAAGGTGGCCCAGGATGCTCCCCCATCCCAGGAGGATGTGGCAGCCCTCCTGGACTTCTTCCAAGTGTTCGCCGACCGTTGCCATCATGCCAAGGAGGAGTGGGGCCTTTTCCCCCATATGGGGGAGGCCGGTGTCCCCTGCATGGGCGGGCCCCTGGGAGTGATGCTGTGCGACCACGTGCGGGCTCGGGCCCTGCGCCGCCAAATGAAGGAGGCTCTCCCCCTCCTGGGCGGCGATACGGACGCCCGTCGTCGGTTCGTTGAGGCGGCCAACCAGTATGTGGACCTCATGGATCAGCATATCGCTAGAGAGGACCAGGTCCTGTTCCCCATGGCCCAGGAAGTCACCACGGCCCAAGAAGACGCCAAGTTGGTAGAGGCCTTCGAGGAGCTAGAACAGCAAGTGGTGGGAGAAGGGGTACACGAGCGGTACCACCACCTGGTGGAGGAGCTGGCCTCTAAGTACCTTTGATGCCCCTAGGTCGTTATTGCCTACCGTACAGGGTCGGTGCTATTTTCTCTCTGAAAGCCCAAGAGGGTGGGCCAGGGGGGTAAGATGCTCGAACAGGAGCTGGCGCAATATTTGGCCCACCGCCTTCCTAACGCACGCCACGTCACGGTGAGCAACGTCTTTCGCATCCCTGGCGGCGCCTCTCGCGAGACATGGTCCTTCGATGCTCAGTGGTGGGAGGGAGATAAAGAGGTAAGCCAGGGCTTCATCCTGCGCCGCGACCCTCCTGCGAGCCTCCTCACCACCGAGCGGGACATCGAGTTCCAGGTCATGGAGGCCGCCCACCTGGCGGGTATCCCCGTCCCCAAAATGCGGTGGTTGGAGCCGGAGGGGAAGTGGCTGCAGAGGCCTTTCTTCATCATGGAGCGCATCGATGGCTGCGAGACCAGCCCCCAGGTTCTCATATCCGATCCCCGCCTCGAGGGTGCGCGGCCCCGGGTGGCCCGCCGCTTCGTGGAGGTCCTGGCCGCCATTCACAGCCTCGACTGGAAGGCCTTGGGCCTGGAGTCCTTCTTGGGCCCAGCGCCCTCCCCTGACCAGTGCGCCCTGCGGGAGATCGAGAAGTGGGAGCAGGTCATCGATCGCGATGCCCTGGAACCTCAACCTGTTTTGAGGGCTGCCCTCTGCTGGCTGCGACGTCATCTGCCCCCGCCGGCCCAGCGCATCACCTTGGTGCACGCCGACTACCGGGTGGGCAACTTTCTCTATGACCAGGAGGGCGAGATAAGGGGCGTCTTGGACTGGGAGATGGCCCACCTGGGGGACCCTATAGAGGACGTGGCCTGGGCCTGCCTACAGAGCTGGTGCTGGGCGGGCGACGAGCGGGTGGGGGGCATCATGGGGCGGGAGGAGTTCCTGCGCATGTACGAAGAGGCCACGGGGATAATGGTCCACCCCCAGGCCCTCCACTTCTGGGAGCTTCTGGGCAACGTCAAGCTGGCAGCCATCTTCCTCACCGGCGCTCGCTCCCTTGCGGAGGGGAAGACGCGGGAGCCTATCCTGGCCATGGTGGCCAGGGGGAACCCCCGCCTTGAGCTGGAGATCATGAGGCTGATGGGGGTCTGAACATGAGGCCTAACGACGTGGAGATTTTGCGCCTCTTGGAGAGCGTGATCCTGGAGCTGGGTCAGGAGGTGCCCTCCCTTTATGGCAAGGCCCAGGCCCAGTTCGCCTTTATGCTCCTGGAGACGGTGGCTGCGGGACTGGATGAGGCCGCCCACTCCCTCTATCACGATATTCAAGAGCTGAGGCGCCTTCTGGGCCAGGTGCAAGAGGCCATAGCTCGTGTCCCCCAGGACCATCCTCGGATGGCCCCTCTGACACAGCGGCTGGCCGAGGTCCTGGCCCAGGAGGCCGGGCACGACCTGCGCCTCCACCGACTGGAGGCTCTACACCGGCAGCTCATGGCCCCCCTGGAGGTGTTCCTCTGTCTGTGCGAGGAGGTGAGGGGTGACCCCCGCTATGAACCCCTCATGCCGCTGCAAGCTGCCGCCTATGACCACCTGCGGCGGGCGGCGGTGCGAGGGTGGACCTTCTGGGACGCCCTCAGCTTTCGAGAGCGTATACTAAAGGAGAGGGAAACCCTTGCCCAGAGACAGTAGGGCCCTTGGGGATTAGAGGTGGCGGAGGAGCTCATCGTCCGGGCCAGGGAGGTTTTAGCCCGCTATCGCCCGGCCATTTTGGAGGAGCCGCAGGCGGTGCCGGCAGCAGTGCTGGTGCCCCTTTATCTCAAGGGAGGGATAGCCCACATCCTCCTCACTGAGAGGACCCACCACGTGGAACACCACAAGGGCCAGATCTCCCTCCCCGGCGGCGCCCAGGACCCTCAGGACCCTGACCTACTGACCACTGCCCTGCGGGAGAGCTACGAGGAGACGGGCATCCACCCGGATGACGTGGAGGTCATCGGGCAGCTAGACGACATCGTGACCATCACCAACTTCCTGGTGCGGCCCTTCGTCGGGGTGCTGCGTGTCACCTCGGGGTACCCGTTTAGGCCCCATCCGCTGGAGGTGGCCTCCCTTTTGGAGGTGCCCCTACCTCATCTGCTGGACTGGCGCAACATGGAGCTGGAGCTGCGTCAGTGGCGGGGAGTGCCGGTGCTGGTGCCCGCTTTCACCTGGAACGGCTACCGCATCTGGGGGGCCACGGCCCGCATACTGAAACAGCTTTTGGACCTACTGCAATCATGACCCGAAGGGTGGAGGGGAAGGGCTATCCCATCTGCCGGCGCTGCGGCGGCCGCCGGTGGCAGGTGGAGGAGCGACTCAAGCCTCGTCTGCGGTGGTGGTTGGAGCTTATCCTGGCTGCTCCAGAGGTCATCGTTTTCTATGGCGAGTCCCCAGGATGGCCCTCCCGCCACGTGCAGCTGTGGACTTGCCTCACCTGTGGTCGCCAAGCTCGCCTCTGAGAAGCCCCCCTCCTTAGTGAGAAGCCCTCCCTCCTTAGAACCGAAGGGGAATTCCCCATACGTTTTTCAGAACCAAAAAGTTAGTCCCATCCATGAAAGCGATTTGGTGGCCAGTTATGGGGTGGGGAGCCGGGGCCCGGAGCAGGGCTACGGGGTAACCGGCATAGGACCTGCTAGCCGCCCTGGCGAGGGGGTCTCAATAGCTACCTTGCCCTTTGGAAAGGCCAAGAGGTGGGCAACTCTGCCGTTGGAGGAGCTGGCCAGCTTCTCCAGTGCCCTGCCGGGGTCTATGGACTTTAAGCGTCCCTGCTATCGCCTGTTGTGGCCCTGGGGGCGGTTATGGCTGCGCAGTTCCTCCAGCCACTTCTTTATCTGGGCCTCGTAGCCCAGCTCCCCCGCCTGGTAGTAGTGGCGACCGCGCAGCCTCTCGGGCAGGTGATCCTGCCCAGCGTAGTGCAGCGGATGGTCATGGTCGTACTCGTAGCCCTGGCCATAGCCTAGCCGGGCCATGAGGGGAGTGACTGGGTTGCGTAGGAAGAGGGGCACCGGCTCGCCGTGCGTGGCGCGGGCGTCCTCCGCGGCCCGTCGGTAGGCCTGCAGGGCGGAGTTGCTCTTGGGGGCACAAGCTAGGTAGATGGTGGTCTCGGCCAGGGGGAGGGCGGCCTCCGGCATGCCGATGAAATGCACGGCCTGCTGACAGGCCACTGCCAAGGGGAGGGCCTGGGGGTCGGCCAGACCCACGTCCTCAGCGGCCAGGATCACTAGGCGACGGGCGATGAACAAGGGGTCTTCTCCCGCCTCCAACATGCGCGCCAGCCAGTATAGGGCGGCATCAGGATCGGAGCCGCGGACCGACTTGATAAAGGCAGAGATGATGTCATAGTGGAGGTGTGCGGCCTTATCGTACCGGGGGGCCGGGCGCTGTAGGGCCTCGGCCACGTCCTCCTTGGTGATGCGACGGCGTCCTTGAGGCCCAGGGCGGCAGATGGCAGCGGCCATCTCCAGGGCGTTGAGGGCCACACGGGCATCGCCTCCGGCCGCCCGACAGAGGAAGGCCATGGCCTCGTCGTCCATCTCCAGCTCCAGGGAGCCCAGGCCTCGCTCCCGGTCCTGGAGGGCCCGTCGCACTACGGCCCCTAGATGCTCAGGGCTCAGGGGCTCCAGAACGAAGACGTGGCAGCGGGAGAGCAAGGGGGCTACCACCTCGAAGGAAGGGTTCTCGGTGGTGGCGCCAATGAGGACGATGACCCCCGACTCCACATGGGGGAGGATGACGTCCTGCTGGGCCTTGTTGAAGCGGTGGATCTCGTCGATGAACAGGATGGTGCGCTGGCCGTAGAGGGCGCGCCTCTCCTTGGCCTCCTCCACGATACGGCGCAGGTCGGCCACCCCGGCGGTGACGGCCGAGATGGACTCGAAATGGGCCTTGGTGACGGCAGCGATGATGCGAGCCAGGGAGGTCTTGCCGCATCCTGGGGGCCCCCACAGGATCATGGATGGCACCTCATCGGCCTCTATGGCTCGGCGCAGGATACGACCGGGTCCCAGCAGGTGCTCCTGCCCCACCATCTCGTCCAGGGTACGGGGGCGCATGCGGGCAGCCAAGGGGGCCTCCTGGCCCTCCCTCCGCCCCGCCGCCTGAGCAAATAGGTCTTCCTGTTTCCCTCGCTCCTTCACAGCTTCAATTATCGCACTTCCCTGGGAGACCTTAACGGGAGCGGGTCTCCCCCCAGCGATCCCAATAGGTGACCTGTTCCACAGGCAAGCGGCGCAGGGGGCCAAAGGGAGTCCTAGGCCAGCCCAGAGGGATGAGGGCCATGGTCTCCCACCCCTCGGGGATGCCCAGGAGGGCACGCGTCTCCTCCTCCCTCACCCGATAAAGGGTGGTGAGTACCGTGCCCAGCCCCAGGGCGCGAGCGGCCAGCATGAGGTTCTGCACTGCAGGGTAAATGTAGGAGCCGGGAGGGGAGGTGGAAGCTGGCCAGGGGGAGGTCTGTAGACAGGCCACGATGAGCACCGGCACCTCGGCCAGGTGGTGGGCCAAGTGCTCTGCTGAGCGGTAGATGCGGGCCATGGCGGGGTTGGAGAGGGCATCCTCTCGCATGGGCCCATAGATGCGGTTCCATCCCTCCAGATAGAACTCCCCTAAGCGGGCCTTCACCTGGGGGTCCCGCACCACGATGAACCGCCACGGCTGACGGTTGCCCCCCGAGGGGGCCATAGTGGCCGCCTCCAGAACCCGCCAGATGAGCTCATCGGGCACGGGGTCGGGACGGAACCGCCTTATAGCCCTGAGGGTGTATATAGCCTCAAATACGTCCATGGTCTCCTCCTCTCTTTTGGGAAGCCTCCACCTCCTGCAAAAACGATATAAGAAGGCGGTTGAACTCCTCCGGCCTCTCTAGGGGAGGGATATGGCCGCAGTCCCTCATCACCTCCAGGCGGGCGCGGGGCAGGTTGGCCGCCAGCACCTGAGCGATGAGCTGGAAATCGGGCAAGTCCATCTCCCCTACTACTACCAACACGGGGGCGTTTATTTCAGACAGATGGTCAAGGATGGGCGGGGCCTCCTCCGCCTCGGCCAGGAGGTCCGCGCCAGGGTGAGAGAGGACCATCTCCCGGAGGAGGGCGAACCTGTCCGGGAAGCGGCGCACACCATCAAAGATGGGGTGGCGGAGCCACACCTGCTCCAACGCTGCCCTGGGGCCCTGCTGACGGGCCGCCTCCACCAATGCTTGTACATGACTCGCGAACTCCTCCGAGTAGCCGAAACCAGGGAGCGCCGAGTCCACCAGCACCAAGGAGCGTGTCCTCTCCGGATGCAGGAGGGCCCATTGCAGGGCGATGCCCCCACCCATGGAGAGGCCCACTAAGTGCACCTGGTCCACCCCCAGGGCCTCCGTGATGGGGCGGTCTACATTCAGGCGATCCAGAAGGTCAGTGAGGTCGGCAGCATAGGTGGGAAAGGAGTACCCCGAAGGCGGTACAAGGGAGCGGCCATGTCCCCGCACGTCGTAGCGGATGACCCGGAACCCTGCCTCCAAAAGAGGTGGCACCTGCTCGTCCCATAGGCGGAGGCTGGTGGTAGCCCCGTGGATGAGGACCACGGTAGGAACGTCCGTCCGCCCTTGGGGGCGGGCGTCCTCGTAAAAGGTGACGATGCCATTGGTGTAAGCGTAGGGCATCTCAGGCCTCCCTGAGGATGGACTCCAGGGCTGGGGACGGCCGCACCCTGGGGCGATAGCAGGGGTCTGGGTATCCTATCTCCACCAGGAACATGGGTTCCCAACTTGGGGGGAGGAGGAGGGCCTTCCGAACCGCCTCCTGGCAGAAGAGGGGAGCACCTAGGAGACAGGAGCCCAGGCCTCGGGCATGGGCCAGGAGCTGGAGGTTCTGGAGGGCGGCTCCTAAGCTCTGGACGAACATGTCCCGCTCTGCCCTCCTCCGACGCTCATCGGGCCAAGGGTGGGCCTGAGACATGTCTAGGCAAGCCAAAAGGAGCAGGGGAGCGTCGAGAAGGCGACGGCGCGAATGCTCCAAGCGGCGGCTCACCTCCTCAGGTGGCGTGTTATCCCTCTCCAGGTCGCTTCGCCAGGCCTCCCCCATGGCCTCCACCAGGCGGTGGCGGGCATCGGCCGACAGGGCTATGAGGCGCCACGGGCGGGTGTGGTGAGGGGCAGGAGCTAAGGCTGCCGCCTCTGCCAGCTCCCTTACTACCTCGGAGGCCACATGGCGCCCATCGAACCGGCGCACTGAGCGCCTGCTCCTGATGGCTTCCTCCAGCTCCATTCAGCCCCCCTCATGGCCCAGCCGACTCATCAGCCCGAGGGAGAGGACCACCTCCTTGGTGTGGAGGGCGCCATCTGTCTGAAGGACACGCAAAAGGTCCTGGGGTTCGTCCACGTCGTAGGCCAACGGCTCGAGGCGGAGGACGGCCGTTGGCACATTTCTGGCCACGGCCTCCCGGCGGTGAGCGGTGAAGCTCCGGGGACCAAAACGGAAGGGCACGGCGTCCGGAGGGGTCAGCGCCAGGGCGTTGGTGCCGCCGTCGGCCGCAGGGACGATGGCCATGCCTCGTGGCCGGGGGAGGGATTGCACTATCTCCTCCACCAAGGCGGGGCTAAGGGTGGGGACGTCAGCGGGCATGACCAGCAGGGCAGTGGCCCCACGGCCCGACAGGATGGAGGCGGCGTGGCCGAGAGCGGCGTTGAGGCCCATGGCCTGGGGCGGTTCAGGAATGGGATGGGCGCCCAGCCTCTCGGCGTGGGAGAGCACCGCCGGATCGGGGCTCACCACCGCCAAGTAGGCGATGGACGCTGCCCCTAGGAGGGCTGTCAGCACGTCGGTGAGCATGGCCAGGGCCAGGCGTTGTCGCTCCTGGGGGTCAAGGATGGCGGCCATGCGCTCCTTCACCCCTCCCAGGGCCTTCAGGGGGACTAGTGCTGCTATCATCTCCTCACCCCCAGGGCTGCCAGGACTGACCTGGCCAGGGCCTCTTTCTTGCTTACATCAGTCATTATCGTATCGGTCACCATCACCTCCAAGCCCAAGGCAGCCACCTGGGGCGCCAGGTGAGCGTCCGCCTGGTCGATGACCATGATACGCAGGAAGTCGGCATACAATCGGGCCACCGTCACAGGGCTGGGCTCCAGGCCCAGGTGACGCATAAGGCGGTCGGCGGGACCCTTTAGGGCCGCTCCCCCTACGATGGGGCTTATGGCGGCTACCGGGACGGTGGCCTGCCGAAGGGCCTCGCGCACCCCAGGCACAGCCAGGACGGGGCCGATGCTCAGGATGGGGTTGGAGGGCGCTACGATGATGGC
Source organism: Dehalococcoidia bacterium (assembly GCA_032249735.1). Taxonomy (GTDB): domain Bacteria; phylum Chloroflexota; class Dehalococcoidia; order SM23-28-2; family HRBIN24; genus JAVVHA01. The sequence continues at coordinate 8,718 of JAVVHA010000005.1, forward strand.
CTGGGAACGGGCTATGGCCTCAAGCACCCCAGGGGCAGGTTTGGCCTCCTCCGCTCCCACATAGACCACCCGCCGCACCGGCACTTGCGCCGCCAGGCGCACGAAATAGTCCTGAAAGTCCAGGAGCCCGTCCTCCGTCTCCAGCTTGGTGCGGAGTGGGTCATCGGTGGCGGGCAGGAGGGCACACCGAAGGCCGAAGGCGCGGGCGATATCGGCCGTGGCCTCCGATAGCCTGCGGCCCTGGCGCAGCAGGTTAGTGCGGTGGAGGCAGGTGGCCAGGTCGCGGTCCCCCAAACGGAACCAGGTCTGGTAGCCGAAGCGGGCCAGCGCCTCCACCACGGCGAAGGTATCGTTGCGGATACCGAAGGTGCGCTCCTCGTCGGCCACCCCGGCCAAGTGGTAAGTGATGTTGTCTAGGTCTGGCGAGACATAGAGCCCGTACATCTCAGCATCGTCTCCCACATTGGCTACCACGGTGACCTCTTCAGGGGGCACGGTTCGCACCAGGCCCTGCAGGAACCTGGCCGCCCCCGTGCCACCGGCTATGACCACGATCATGACACTACCTCCACGATGGTGACCCCTTCTCCCCCTTCCCGAGGGTCGCCGGGCCTGTAGGACTTTACCAGGGGATGGGAGGCCAGAAGGTCGCGCACCGCCCGACGGAGGATGCCCGCTCCCTTGCCATGGACGATACGTAGCTGGCGGAGGCCAGCGCGGAAGGCCAGGTCCAGATGCCTCTCCACCAGGGGGAGGGCCTCGTCCGTGGTGAGGCCTCTTATCTCGAGCTCGGCGGGAGGGGCTGGAGGCGGGGTTGGGACCTCCACCCCTGAGGACCCATGGGGCGCCCCCTCTTCCACCCTCTCCACCTCCGAGAGAGGCACGCGCAGGCGTAGACGTCCCACCTGCACCTCTAGCTCGCCGTTCTCCTGGGGGCCCGCCAGCACGGTACCTGGGGCACTTATGCCCCGCAGCCACACCACCTGGCCAGGGCCCACCGGCGGCGGAGGTGGGCGCAGGGCCGCCTCTCGGTCAGCCAAAGCCTCCTCTTGGCTTTCTACTTCCTCCAAGAGGCGGCGGGCACGGGCGAGGGCGCGCCAGGCTCTACGAGACCTCTGGGCCTTGGAGACGAGGCGCTCCACCTCCTGGAGACGACGGCGGGCCTGGGCCAGCATCTCCGTGAGCTCTCGTCTGGCTTCTGCCAAGTCCCGCAGCCGCTGCTGTCGGATGGAGGCCAGCTGGGCCTCCATCTCCCGCCGCAGGGACTCCGTCTGCTGTCGGGCCTCCTCCTGAGCCCTGCGTTCCGCCTGCGCCTTTCGCCTCTCCTCCTCCAGGTCTAGGAGAAGCCTCTCCATCTCCCGATGAGCAGGGGAGAGGGAGCGGGAGGCCTCCTCCAGGATGGGCTCTGGCAGGCCCAGACGGCGGGCGATGGCCAAGGCGTTGGACTGCCCAGGCATCCCCATGCGTAAGCGGAAGGTGGGGCTCAGGGTCTGGGGATCGAACTCCATGGAAGCGTTCATCATGCCCGGGGTGGCGTGGGCCAGGGCCTTCAGCTCCCCATGGTGAGTGGTGGCCACCACCAAGCAGCCCCGCTCCAGCAGATGAAGGAGAAGGGCGCGGGCCAAGGCCGCTCCCTCCGTGGGCTCCGTCCCGGCGCCCAGTTCGTCTAGGAGGACCAGGCTTTCAGACGTAAGGCGCCGCAAAGTGCCCACGATGTTGCCCATGTGGGCGCTGAAGGTGGATAGGGACTGCTCGATGCCCTGCTCATCGCCGATATCGGCGTAGACGCCATCGAACACGGGAAGCACACTCTGCTCGTCTGCTGGCACTGGTAGACCGGCTTGTGCCATGAGGGACAGCAGCCCCACCGTCTTAAGGGCCACCGTCTTGCCACCGGTGTTGGGTCCGGTGATGACCAGCACGCGGAAGCCCACCTCATCTCCCAGGTGAAGGGAGAGGGGCACCACCTCCCCCCGCAAAAGGGGATGCCTGGCGTTGACCAAGCGCAGAAGAGATGGTCGAGGGCGCAGCCAGTGGGGCTCTCCGTCTGGCTGGGGGAGGGGGCAGCCCAGCTCATCGGCCAAGCGGGCCTTGGCCAAGGCCAGGTCCAGGCGGGCCAGGGCCTGAAGTGCCCTTAGGATGGCGGGCCCCTGTTGGCCCACCAGGGCGGAGAGACGTCGCAGCACCCTCTCCGTCTCCCTCTCCTCCTCCAGCTGTAGCTCTCGCCAGCGGTTGGCCTCCTCCACCACCTCCAACGGCTCCAAGAAGACGGTGGCCCCAGAGGCAGAGACATCGTGCACGATGCCCGGCAACTGGTGACGCATCTCGGCACGTATAGGAAGGACGTAGCGTCCGCCCCGCATGGTTATGATGGGTTCCTGCAACACCTGACGGCCCAGGGGCGAGGACATTATCTGCTCCATGTGGCGGATGAGACGGTCGTGTGCCCGCTTCACTTCCCTCCGTAGCTCTTGCAGGGCTGGGCTGGCCTCGTCTGTCACCTGCCCCCTCTCATCGATGCACCGCTCAATCTCGCGGATGAGGGGCGTGAATTCGGCCACCCGGTCGACTATCGTCGCCAAGGTGGGGAGGAGCTCCCGCAGGCTGCCCACAAGCCCCCGCATGGTGCGGGCCAGGGACAGGGTGGTGGCTACCTCCCGCAGCTCTTGGGGGCCCAGGACGTGCCCTTTGGCCGCTTGTCTGGCCAGGTCTCGCACATCTGCTGCCGAGGCCAGGGAGAGGCCGGGTCGCAAGGAGAGGAGCTTGCGGGCCTCCGCTGTCTCCCGCTGGCGCCGCACCACCTCTTGGAAGCGGGAGGAAGGGACGAGGCGACGGGCCAGCTCCCGCCCCAGGGGAGAGGTGCACAGCCTCTCCAGACGGGCTAGGATCTTATCGAACTCCAGGGTTTGCAAGTGTTTGGCGTCCAAGGTCAGGTCAACCTGATGACGGTAAAGCGGTAGAGCTCCACTTCGTGGTCCTCGAGGGGGATGCCGGCCTTGGCCTTGGCGATAGCTAACTGTCGATCTACGGTGTCTACCCCTTCCAAATCGGGCAGTAGGAGGCCCTTTCGGAACCCCTTGCGCACGATGACCCCATACCGCTTGGGGTCCAGCTCCTCTGGGCCCCGCACCCTCTCCGGGGGCGAGAGCACGTCTACCGTGTAAGTAAGCTCCCCTAGCTCATCAGGGGATATAGGAGGGAAACGTGGGTCTCTTGTAGCACTCTCGATGGCCCGTTCCACTACCTCCTCGGCCAGGGTAGGGCAGGTGGGCTCGATGGTGCCGAGGCACCCGCGCAGGGCACCGTCCTTAGTCTTGATGGAGACGAAGACGCCAGCCCGCGGCGGCAGCCCGGCCAAGGCCTCGGGGGAGAGCTGGGGCTCCACCTTCTCGCCGCGCAAGATGTAGGCCTCCACCGCCTCCTTAGCCAGCTGGGCCAGGGGATGATGAGGATAGACCTCTTCCACCTCCACGGCCACCACCATATAGCCCACGCCCCACGGCCCCTCATGGGAGAGGACGCGGGGCCGCACCTTTAGGCCGGCCAGGGCCCCCATGAGGAAGCTGAGGGAGGGGACGGCATCGTCCCCCGCGCGCTCCCGCAGCTCCTCAGGGATGGATAGGACAGCCTCCACATCCCAGCGGGCCATGGCCTCCTCCAAGCGTCGGTCCAGCTCTGGCCCCGCTGGGTCGAACCCATAGGGACCCTCTGGGGAGAGGCGGTGGGAGAGGTCAGCGCTGGCGATGATAGCTGCTGGCCTCCCTACCTTCTCCAGGGCCCGCCGCACCGCCTGGCCGAGACGGAAGTGCTCTCGTGGCGGAAGGAAAGACACGTTCATCACCACCAGCCGGGCCCCTTCCACGGCGGGCCTTAGATAGTACAGGGGCACGGTGCACGACCAGTCCAGGTCCCACTGGTGAACCACCTGCAGGGGGATGCCGCGGTGCTGTGTTTCCTCACGAATGGCGTGCACCGCCTCACGGGCCACGGGGAAGCGGAAGCGCACCTGGTAAGCGCCCCACTGGCCGAAATCCCCCTCCGCCCAGGGGGCATCCAGGATGACGAAGCTCCGTGGGTGGACGGGGCCGTGGGTGGCCATGAGCACCACCACCTCGGGGTGGTGACGTCGCATCTCCTGGGCTACTTGCCTCAGGGCGTCCAGGGTGCGCTGGACCTCCCTCTCCCTACCCCTCCCTATCTCGGGCACAATGATGGGAGGATGGGGCGATACGCATGCATACCGGATGACGCTCATGGCCCCTGTCAAGAAAGATTATAGGCCCACTTTTGGCAGCCCGTGACCATGCCCCGAGCGCCCACCGGGCACCACCTGCGGTGTTTCTAGCGGTGGCTGTAGCCTCTGCGATGGCGTTGCCGAAAGAAACACCCGTCATCGGTCCCGTGATGGGAAAGAGCAGGTGACGGGTCATGGTTCTGACGCCAGTGCCTTTTTCACTGCCTCCACCAGCTCCCGGTCTTGATGGGGTAGGACCGTGCGGGGGTCCAGAAGCAAGGCCTCGGCCTCGATGCGCCCTACCACCGGCGGATGCCCCGTACGCAGCCGGCGGGCCAAGGCGGCCAGCCATCCCCCTTCCCCGGCGATGGCCACCGCCCAGGTAGGTAGCCCCTCCCCAGGCAGGCTTCCCCCGCCCACCATGGAGGTGGAAGGGCGCACTTGGGCCCGCCCGCCTATGGCCCGGGCCCACCGCCGGGCCCGTCGCTCCAGCTCCTTCAACGGGGTGGCGATCATGCGCCAAACAGGCAGCTTCTCTAGCGCCTCCCCCCGGAGGTAGTGGATGAGGGTCACCTGTAGGGCGGCCATGTTGGCCTTGTCCAGACGCACCGCCCGCGCCAGCGGATGCCTGCGCATCTGCTCCACCAGGTTGCGCCGCCCCAGCACGATGCCTGCCTGCGGCCCCCCGAGGAGCTTGTCTGCCGAGAAGAAGACCAAGTCCGCCCCCTCCCGTAGCGAATCCTGTGGCCGTGGCTCCGGTGCCAGGCCAAACTGGGTGGTGTCCAGAAGACATCCCGAGCCCAAGTCGTCCAGGAGGAGGAGACCACGCCTCCTGGCCAGATGGGCCAGCTCCTTTAGGGGGACGGCACACGTAAACCCCACGATGCGGAAGTTGCTGGTATGCACCCGGAGGATGGCCGCCGTATCGGGGGTGATGGCTGCCTCATAGTCGTGGGCGTAAGTGCGGTTGGTGGTGCCCACCTCCACCAGGCGGGCCCCCGATTGCCGCAGGATCTCCGGGATGCGGAACCCCCCTCCGATCTCCACCGCCTGGCCACGCGAGACCAACACCTCCCTCCCCTGGCAGAGGGCAGTCAGGGCCAGCAGGACAGCAGCGGCGTTGTTGTTCACCACCATAGCCGCTTCCGCCCCTGTGAGGCGGCGCAGCAGCTCCTCCACGTGGGCCAGGCGTGAACCCCTACCCCCTGCCTCCAGGTCCAGCTCCAGGTTGCAGTAGCCAGCACAGGCCTTGGCCATGGCCTCTATCGCCTCTTGGGAAAGGGGGGCCCTCCCTAAGTTGGTATGGATGATGATGCCTGTGGCGTTGATGACGGGTCGCAGGGACGGTCGCAGCACCGCCTCCGCCCGGTGGAGCACCGCCTCCACCACCTGCTCCAAGGAGATGGGAGGCTTCCCCTGCGCGATGGCCTGCCGTGCCTCGGCAAGCACTTCCCGCACCAGCTCCTTCAGCAAGGGGCCATCGCCCCACTGGCGTAGGCGAGGGTCAGATAGCACCCGCTCCACGCTGGGGAGGGAGCGGAAAGGGCTTTCCTCGGTCATCGCTTCTTCGCGCCTATTCTAGCACGGGTAAGGATATGCGCCGTCGCTTGACCACCATATATGAAGGCTATAACATGAAGGCGCAACCCCTTGGGAGGTATTTGCATGAACCTGCGTATACCTGGCCCCACACCCTGCCCGCCCCAGGTGCTGGCGGCCGTGGCCAAGCCCATGATCAACCACCGAGGCCGCCACTTCGCCGAGCTCATAGGGCGGGTGGTGGAGCGGCTAAAGCGCTTCTACCGCACCCAGGGTGACGTTTTGGTGCTCACGGCCTCCGGCACTGGTGGGCTGGAGGCGGCGGTGGTCAATACCCTCTCCCCCGGTGATCGGGTGCTGGCGGTGGTGATTGGCGCCTTTGGCGAGAGGTTCGCGGCCATTGCCCAGGCGTATGGGGCGGAGGTGGTGCGTCTGGAGTATGAGTGGGGGCGAGCTGCCGACCCTGATGATGTGCGCCGCGTCCTCTCCCGCGACCCGCGGATAAAGGCTGTGCTTGTCACCCATAACGAGACCTCCACCGGCGTCACCAACCCCTTGAAGGAGCTAGCAGCGGTGGTGCGGGAGCATGAGAGGCTCCTGTTGGTAGACGCCGTCAGCTCCCTTGGCGCCATCCCCCTGGAGACGGATGCCTGGGGCCTGGACGTGGTGGTCACCGGCTCCCAGAAGGGGTGGATGGTGCCTCCTGGTCTGGCCTTCGTCTCGGTGAGCCAACGGGCGTGGGAGGCCTATAGGGAGGCCAAGATGCCCCGGTTCTACCTGGACCTGGGCCGTCATAAGGAGGCGCTGGAACGGGGGCAGACCCCTTGGACGCCGGCCCTCTCCGTCCTCTTCGGCCTGGACGTGGCCCTAGAGATGATGGAGGCGGAGGGCTTAGAGAACATCTTCGCTCGTCATGCCCGCATAGGGGAGATGACCCGCCAAGGGGTCAAGGCGCTGGGACTGCGCCTGCTGGCCGACGATCGCTACGCCTCCAACACCGTCACCGCCGTAGTTGTCCCCGACGGGGTGGACGAGCGGGCCCTGCGCCGCCTCCTGGAGGACGAGTATGGGGTAGTGCTGGCTGGGGGCCAGGGCAAGCTATCGGGCAAGATCTTTCGCATCGGCCACCTGGGCTGGGTGACGGAGGAGGACATAAGGGACACCTTGGACAGCCTGGCCCAGGCCCTCCCCCGTGTGGGATATCAATTGCCCAGTCGCGCCTGAGATGGAGGGGCGTGTCCTCATCTGCGATCCCATCGCCAAGGAGGGGGTAGACCTCCTGCGAGAGGCCGGCCTTGTGGTGGAGGAACGGCTAGGCCTTTCTCCACAGGAGCTGGCCCAGGTGGTCCCTCCTTACGTAGCCCTCATCGTCCGTAGCCAGACCAGGGTGACGCGGGAGGCCATAGAGGCAGGAACCAACCTCCAGGTCATCGGCCGGGCAGGCACAGGGGTTGATAACATCGATGTGGAGGCGGCCACGGAGCGCGGCATCATCGTCGTCAACGCCCCCACTGGGAACATCGTCTCGGCTGCCGAGCATACCATCGCTTTGATGCTGGCCCTAGCCCGCAAGATCCCCCAGGCCGATGCCTCCCTGCGCCAGGGCCGTTGGGAGAGGGGGCGGTTCATGGGGGTGGAGATGCGGGGCAAGACTTTGGGCATCATCGGCCTGGGGCAGGTGGGCTCGGAGGTGGCCCGCAGGGCTCGCGGCCTGGAGATGCGGGTCATCGCCCATGACCCGTACATCTCGGCGGAGAGGGCCCGCATCCTCGGGGTGGAGCTGGTGAGCCTAGAGGAGCTTTTGCACCGGGCCGACTTCATCACCATCCACACCCCCCTCACGGACTCCACCAGGGGGCTCATCGGCGAAGAGGAGTTGCGGATGATGAAGCCTACCGCCCGCCTCATCAATACGGCCCGTGGGGGCATTGTGGACGAGGAGGCCTTGGTCCGTGCGCTGAAGGAGGGCTGGATCGCCGGTGCTGCCCTGGATGTCTTCTCCCAGGAGCCCCTCACTCAACATCCCCTATTTGGGTTGGACAACGTGGTCCTCACCCCTCACCTAGGGGCCTCCACTGCTGAGGCGCAGGAGAGGGTGGCGGTGGACGTGGCCGAACAGGTGCTGGCGGTGCTGCGGGGCCAGCCGGCCCGCTATGCTGTCAACGCCCCCCTTATACCGCCGGAGACCTTCTCCTTCCTCGCCCCGTACTTGGGGGTGGCCAAGCGGGCAGCCTCCCTGGCTGTCCAGCTCTGCGAGGCCCCGATGGGGGAGGTGGAGGTCTACTATTACGGCGACCTGGGCGCCCACGACACCACCCCTCTGCGGGCGGCGGTGGTGCAGGGCCTTCTCTCCACCATCACCGAGGAGCACGTCAACATCGTCAACGTCGACCTGGTCATCCGCCGGCGGGGCCTGCGCCTCACCGAGCACCACGGACCCCCTCACGAGACCTACTCCAACCTCATCACCGTGAGCGTAGGCGAATCTCAGGGGAGGGTGAGCGTCTCCGCCACTTTAGCCCACGATGGGCCCCATATCGTCTCCATCAACGATTTCTGGGTGGATGTGCCCCCAGGCGAAGGCTACCTCCTGATATGCGAAAACCTGGACCGCCCAGGGATGATCGGAGCTGTGGGCACCCTCCTGGGTAATTTCGATGTCAACATAAGCTTCATGAACGTGGGGCGGCACCAGAAGCGGGGCCGCGCCCTTATGGTGCTAGCGCTGGACGAGCCCCTTACCACTGAACAACTTAGGGCTGTGCGCCGGATCCCCGACATCTACTCCGCCCGCCTGGCCCGCCTCTAGCCTTCCAGGTCCAAGGCGTAGAAGAGGACGCCGGCAGGGAGCTTGGGGTGGAAGTAAGTGCTCTTGGGGGGCATGCGGTATCCTGCATCGGCCACCTTCATCACCTGTGTCACGCGCGGGGGGTTTAAGAAGAGGGCGTATTGGTACTGCCCGGCGCGCACCCTCTCCAAGGCCTCTTGGGGGTCGCTCACGTAGCCCACCACTCCCTCCTGTTCTAGCTCCTCAGGCCTCAGTCCCAAGGCGTGAAGGATGACCACATAGTGGGCCACCGCTGAGTCCAGATGGCGCCATATCCTGGGCGCGTCCTGGGGGAGCACCTGGTATACGGCCTCCGGATCCAGCAGCGAGAGGAGATAGAGGTCCGGGGACTGGGCAGAGGCCAGGCCTATGGCGGTAATGGCCCGGCCGTGGCGGGCCATGAGGTCCAGCAGGGCGGGCAGGGAAGGCACCGTTTGAAGCTCAAACATACTCCCCAGCCGATGCAGGGCCACCTCTAGGGGCGCCCCCCTGGCCACTAAGCGGTGGATGGGCAGCAAGACGACGCCGGGGTCCTCGGCCGCTACCAGTCCCATGAGGACGAAGTTCTCCGGCTCCTCCCCTGTCCACGCGGGGGAGTTGGCGCGCCGCTCCTCGCGGTAGGCCAAGGCCGTCTCATACCGATGATGGCCGTCGGCGATGTAGATGGTAAGGGGAGCTAGGGCCTCCCGTATCTCTTCTTCTCTCTGAGGATCTGCGAGGCGGCGCAGGACGTAGCTTTGGCCGTCAAAGCCCTGGAAGGTGGAGACCTCCTGCCAGGCGTCGTCTTCCAGCAGGCTTCGCACCCTGCCGAGGGGATCGGGGAAGAGGCCAAAGACGGGGCTCACCTGCGTGCGTAAGGCCCGCAGGAGACGGAGGCGGTCTTCCTTGGGCCCCCTCAGGATATGCTCGTGGGGGCGAACTGTCCCTGTCTCCCAGGGCTCCAGACGCACCCGGCACATGAGGGCCTGACGGCGTCGCATGCTCCCGTGGTGCGGGAACCGTTGCTCCAGCAGGTAGATGGCTGGGGTAGCATCAGGGACCAAGATCCCCTGCTGACGCCACGTATGCAGCAGCTGGGCCGCCCTGTCATATCGGTCTTCGCCTTCGGTGGGCAGCTCCAGATGTACTGCGTTGTAAGGGCTAAGGCTCTGGAGGGCGACGCGGTCCTCCTCGTTGATAACGTCAAAGGGAGGGCAAATAAGGGCTCCCAGGTCTAGGCCTGGGGCATAGCGGAGGGCACGAAAGGGCCTGATCTCGGCCATCTACAGTTAAAGGGAGGCCAGCTCCTCCACCTCTGCCTCCACATAGGGGTTGCCGTACCGGTCGCGCTTGACCTCAGCGGCCACCACGCGAGCGCGCACCAGACGCCCGTCTTCCCAATAATGCACCTGTTGGCCCACAAGCCTCTCTACGACACTGCGCAAGCTTTTTTCGTCCACCGGAAAGCGAAAAGCCCTTTTGGCCATGGTGGCCTCCCGCCATTCCGTCCTCATGATATCACGTTGGGCGCCAAGGGCTAGCCCTTAGGTTGCTACCGCCTTAAGATGGAAGGCTGATGACCGACGGTCCCTTCTCCGGAAAAGTGGCGGTGGTGACGGGCGCCTCCCGGGGCATCGGCAGGGCCACGGCGATAGCCTTCGCCCGCGCTGGCGCCCAGGTAGTAGTGGCGGCCCGCAGCACCCAAGATGCCCCAGGGAAGCTCCCTGGCACCGTCGATGAAGTGGTGAGGGAGATCGCCTCCTTTGGTGGCCAGGCCATTGCCGTGCCTACCGACATCACCAAGGATGAGCAGGTGGAGGCCCTGTACCAAAGGACCGTCTCAGAGATGGGACAGGTGGACATATTGGTCAACAATGCGGCCATCAACTATCCATCGCCCTTCGCCGAGATACCTATGCGACGGTGGGACCTGGTGCTGAGCGTTAATCTGCGGGGTACCGTCCTGTGCACCAAGGTCTTCCTGCCCCATATGTTGGCGCGCAAGCAAGGGGTCATCATCAACCTCTCCTCCTACATGGCGGTGCACCCCCTGCCTGGGCACCTGGCCTACGGCGTGTCCAAAATGGCCATTGAGCGGTTCACGGAGGGGCTAGGACGGGAGCTCATGGGCACGGGAGTGGCTGTCAACTGCCTGCGCATCGAGTTGAACATCGCCACCGAGGGGTGGACATTCCTCAACCGGGATGTGGACTTCTCCACATGGGAGAGGCCGGAGGAGGCCGCCGAAGCCATACTGTGGTTGGCCTCTCAGCCCCCCTCCTTCACTGGCCGAGTGGTGACCATGGAGGAGGTGCGCCGCCTGCGGGCCACCCAGGAGACCTGAGCCCACCGGGGGAATCGGCGGCGCCCCTACAGCTATTTGGCCTTTATTTGGCCTTTGCCGTCACCGGCCGTCCCAGGGGAACATATCGCGGAATGGGTACCACTGGTCGGGGTAGCGGGCCACGAACCTCTCGAACTCCCGTAGGAGACGCTGAGTGGTCTGGTAGGCGTCCTCTTCAGGGTCCAGGGTGGGGTTGGCGAAGATAGGTGGGCTAACGTAGGCAATGAACCGGCCCTGGGGCTTACGCACCGCCAGTCCGAAGAGGAGGGGGGCGCCTGAGAGGCGAGCCAAGCGAGCAGGGCCAGTAGGGAAGTACGTTTTATGGCCGAAGAAAGTCACCGGACGTCCATCGCCGTTGCGCACCCCCAGGTCGAGGACCATGGCCACCACCTCCCCCCGGCGGAGGGCCCGCACCAGCTTGAGCCCCGTCCCCATGGTGGGCAGGAGAGTGACCCCCATGCGAGCACGGCACGCCACCACCCACCGGTGAAGCCAAAAGGGACGGAGCTGTTCCATAACCGATGTGACCCGAAGCCCATGCAGGAGGAGAAGGGCGCTGGCCACCTCGATGCTCCCCATATGGGCGCTAGCAAATATGACCCCTCGCCCGTAGGAGGCAGCCTCCTGGAAGTGCTCGTCCCCGTAGATGGTCACCCGGCTGCGCAGGTCGTCCAAGTCCCAACCCTGGACCGATAAAAGCTCGGCGATATAGCGGCCAAACTGACGGAAGCTGGCCTGGGCCAGGGTACGGGCCCGCGGGTCGTCGGCGGACACGTGTAAGATACGGGCGTAGTTGCGGCAGGCCGCCTCCCGCTTGCTGTGCCAGAGAAGAAAGAACAGGTCGGCGATGGGCTGGGAGACCAAATAGGCCACCTCCAGAGGGACGAGAGCAGCCAGAGCCCTATGTACGTGCAGAAACCACAGGTCCCCGCCCTTCGTATCCCCTCTCTTCGTCCAGGCGACGGTAGACGTCGTCATCAGCTCTCCATGTTAGGTCGTCGGGTCCTTAGGTGCCAGACGGTGTCCCTGCCGCCCCTCCACCCCCGGGGAGGCGGAGGAAGAGGGCCCGGGCCTCGGCTAGGGTGGCGCCGGCCGCGTCCTCCATCACCGCCTGGGCCAGGATACGGCGGCCCCGCGCCTGACAGACCCAAGCCCTGACGAAGGCCTGTGCCCCCAAGGGTAGAGGGCGGCGGTAACGCACCTCCAGACGGGCGGTGATGGCCAGCAGGCCAGCATGGTGTACGGCCCAACCCATGGCCTCGTCCAGAGCGGCAGCGATGACTCCCCCGTGGGCATGGCCAGGGAACCCTTGGTGCTGGGGCCGGGCCACCAGCTCCCCCCGCACGGCCGTTCCGTCGTAAGAGAAAGACATGCCCAGGCCGCCTGGGTTATCTTGCCCGCAGCCGAAGCAGAGGCGCTTGCTGCTCTTACTCATAGCGACGGAAGACCAGGCTGGCGTTCTGCCCCCCAAAGCCGAAGGCGTTGACCATGGCCACGGTCACCGACATATGGCGGGCCACCTTGGGCACGTAGTCCAGGTCGCACTCCGGGTCCTGGTTGTCCAGATTGATGGTGGGGGGGACTATGCCGTGGCTGATGGCCAGCACGGCCGTCAGGGCCGAGAGGGCCCCCGCCGCTCCCAGGAGGTGCCCCACCATAGACTTGGGGGAGCTGATGGCCACCCGGTAAGCGTGCTCGCCAAGGGCCCTCTTGATGGCCAGGGTCTCCGTCACATCGTTAAGGGGGGTGCCGGTGCCGTGGGCCACGATGTAGTTGACCTCCTCTGGCCCTATATTGGCGTTCCGCAGGGCCCTTATCATGGCCTGGGCTGCTGCCTCGCCGGACGGCTCAGGGGCGGTAACGTGATAGGCATCGCACGATAGGGCACCCCCCGAGAGCTCAGCATATATGGGCGCCCCACGCTTTAGGGCATGCTCCAGCTTCTCCACCACCATGGCCACTGCCCCCTCCCCGAAGACAAAGCCGTCGCGGTCCTTGTCGAAGGGGCGGCACGCTCCTTGAGGGTCATGGTTGCGGCGGGAGAGGGCCCGCATATTATCGAAGGCAGCGATGGTGAGGGGGTGCAGGCTGGCCTCCGTCCCCCCCACGATTACTACGTCTGCCTCCCCTCGGTCGATGATCCACTTGGCCTCTACGAAGGCATAGGCCCCGGCGGCACAGGCGGCCACAGAGGTTATCACTGGCCCCCGGATGCCATAGCGCATGGCGATCTGGCAAGAGGGCATGTTGGGGGCCAACATGGGCACCAGAAAGGCGCTTACCCGCCCTGGCCCCTTTTCCAGAAAGGTTCTCTCCCCTTCGGCGATGTCCGGCACCCCACCGCCGCCGGTATTCATCACCACGCCCACGCGGTAAGGGTCGAGGCGGGAGATGTCTAGTTCGGCGTCCTCCACCGCCTGGGCAGCGGCAGCCACCGCAAACTGGCTGAACCGGGCCATGCGACGGGCAGCGCGGACGTCTAAGTACTTCAGAGGGTCAAAACCCTTCACCTCGGCGGCTATCTGGCAACCCAGGCCGGAGGCGTCGAAGGAAGAGATGGGCCCCACCCCTGAGACCCCGTTGACCAGGTTCTTCCAGAACTCCTTCACGTCCAACCCAATGGGTGTGATGCAGCCGAGGCCAGTGATGACCGCCCTGGCCATATCGCCCTCCTAAGAGATAGGGATCTCAGCTTCCCCCGAGATGAGGACCTCACCCCGCTGGTTGCGCACCTCCACTGCGCAGCGCACCACCCCTCCCTCGACGGCTGTAATTCGCCCTCCTGCCGTGACGGTATCGCCAGGACGAGCAGGGGCGCGAAAGCGCACCCGCAGCCGTCCCCCTGCCGGCCATGCCTTCCCAAAGGCCTGGGTGAGGCTCTCGGAAAGGTAGGCCAGCGTTAGTAGGCCGTGGGCCACCACGCCGCCAAAGGGGGTGCGGGAGGCGAACTCTGGGTCGATGTGCAGCGGGTTAAGGTCCCCCGACACGTGGGCATATCGCAAGATCTTCTCCTGGCTTATCTGGCGCTCCACCGGCGGCAGGCCGGCTTCAGGGGTGAGGGGGAAATCCTGCCTCACGCCTCTTCCCTCTGGGGAGATATGAGGATGGCTTCGCCGGTTAAGACTTCCTCCCCCTGGCGATCCTTAATGACCATCGCCACCTGGATGAAGTGCCAGCCCTGACGCACGGTGTGGGAGGAGATGGCCATCTCGGCTACCAGCTCTTCTCCCCTGCACAAGGGACGGCGGCAGCGCAGCTCCTGGCCCAAGTGGACGGCCCCCGCTGGCAGACGCGCCTGATGGAGGAGGGCACGCACGGCCATGGCTATCGTCGCCAAGGGAGACACCACCCCCTCACCCAGCTTTGGAGTGGTCTGGTCCTCCACCGCTGCCAGGTAGGCGTCCACCCATTCGTCCTCCAGGCGAAAAGGGACGGGGTCGAAGCGGTGCCCCTTTTGGAGGCGGTCTAGGGAGGGGGCCTCCCAGGTCACTGCCTCACCCCCTGGGAGGCGCGGGCCACGAACTTCTCGATGTCGATGACCCGCCGTTCGTGCACCCCTTCCCCGATCTTGGTCCCCGTCTCGTTATAGGCCTCCACCGCGAAGACGAACCGCCGCCTCTCCACGTCCCGCTCCTGCAGACGCGCCCGCAGCCTCACTCGCTGGCCGATGGGGGTGGGAGCCAGATGCCTCACCTCCACCCTCACCCCAACTGTGCCTTCCCCTTCGTCCAGATAGGGCTGTAGGAGGCGCAGGCAAAGCTGTTCCAGATGCCCCACCATGGCTGGCGTTGAGTAGAAGGACCTGTCCGGGCCCAGGTGCGTTATCCCCATCTCCGGCGTGGTGATGATAACCTCCTCGCCGAATAGACTCTCTGGTACCTCCTTCACCGGTGGCCTCCTCCCCTCGCTTTCTTTCCGAAGTATAAGGCAGCGGTGGGCTTGGGGACAGGTGCCCATGCCTTGCACGTCTTCTTCGCGAAGGATGTTAAACTCGTACTCAGAAGAAGATACGGGGGGCTTGGCTATGGCCTACGTCATCTGTGAGCCATGCATCGGGGTCAAGGACGCCTCCTGTGTAGACGTCTGCCCCGTGGACTGCATCCACACTACCGATCAGGACGAGCAGTACTACATAAACCCCGAGCTGTGTATCGATTGCGCCGCATGTGTGGATGTGTGCCCGGTGCAAGCTATCTACTATGAGGAGGATGTGCCCGAGCAGTGGCGCTCTTACATCGAGAAGAACCGCGAGTGGTTCCGCACGCATGCGGTAGATAAGGGCTTCCGCCAGCGGCCCGAGCGCCATTAGACCTACAGGGCCGCCACCTGTGGTATTATAGATGTTGCTAATAGGTTTGGGGGGTGTGGTCGTGTCGGTAGACCTGGGGCAGATAGAGGCCTTTGTGCAGGTGGCCCAGCTCAAGAGCTTCAGCCGGGCGGCGGAGGCCCTTCAGCTCACCCAGCCTTCGGTGACGGCCCGTATCCAGTCTCTGGAGCGGGAGTTGGGGGAGGAGCTCTTCGAGCGAGGAGGGCGGGGGGTCCGCCTCACCGAGGCTGGGGAGGCCTTTCTCCCCTATGCCATCCGCATCCTGCAGCTCATGAAGGAGGGGCGTGATGCGGTGGAGGAGGCGCGCCACTTCCAGTTGGGCCATCTTCGCTTGGGCTCTGCCCTCACCATCAGCACCTATGTGCTGCCCAAGATCCTCCATCGGTTCCGCCAGCAGTATCCGGGCATCAACGTCTCCGTGCGCACGGGCCGCTCTGACCAGGTGCTGCAGATGGTGCTGGACGACGAGGTGCAAGCGGGGCTGGTTCGCGCCATCTACCATGCCGATGTGGAGACCGTTCCCCTCTACGAGGACGAGTTGGTCCTGGTGGTGCCCAAGGACCATCCCTTCGCTCAGCGGCAGCACGTCACCCTGGACGAGGTGACCAAGGAGCCCTTCATCCTCTTCGACCGCGGCTCTAGCTACTTTGGCCTTATCAACAATTACTTCCGCCAGATGGGCAAGGTGCCGCGGGTGGCCATGGAGCTGGACTCCTTGGAGGCCACCAAGCGCATGGTGGAGGAGGGGCTGGGCATCGCCATGGTGCCCAAGGTGACCATCGAGAGGGAGTTGATGGTGAGGGCGCTGGTGGAGGTGCACATCGTGGATGCCCCGCCCATCAGCCGCACCATCGCCTTCATCCATAGGCGCAACCGCCGCCGCTCCCGCCCCGTCCAGGCGTTCATGGAGCTGCTGCGGGAGATTTATCGTCTGGAGCCAGCGGACGTGTAGGTTCGGGCCAACGCCTGCCGGAGCTTGGCCAGAGCACGGAAGGTGATGACCCGCACCGTCACCTCCCTTATGCCCAGCAAGTTAGCGATGTCGCCCCCCTTAAGGCCGGCCTCGAAGCGGAGGCGGAGCACCTCCCGCTCGCGGGGGGAGAGGCGAACCATCTGTTGTAATACCACCTCTCGCAGCTCCTGCTCCTCAGCCGCAGCTAGCGGGTCTTCCCCCTGGATACGGGTGGCCAGCTCGTCCCCCAAGGCCTTTAACCCCTTCTCCTCGCGCGCCCGACGACGATAATGGGCGGCCACCGTATTGCGGGCGATGCTGAGAAGCCATCCCAGACAGGCCTGGGGGTCGCGCAGGGTATGCAGGTTGGCCAGGGCCTGTACAAAGGTGTCCGCTGCTAAGTCCTCAGCTAGTTGGGGGTCACGCACCCGGGCATACACATAGGCGAAGACCCGACCATGGTAACGCTCGTATAGCTGGGCCAGATCCTCGGCTTCCATGAGGCTCCCTCCCCTCTGGTGCGGCCACCATAGGGGAGCAGATAAGAAGCAAACAACGAGAGGAGGCGTTAAAAGCGTGAAAAAAGCGTAAAAGGCTAAGACGCGAGGATAGAGGCCCTTATCTCCTTCAGGATATCCACGTTGGCCTTATCTGGCCCTTCCCCATCCATGCCTGGCACCTCGAGGAGGAAGGGGACCTCCCGGAAGGCGGGATGGGACATGATGTTGAGGAAGCCCTGGCGCCCGATATGTCCATGGCCTATGTTCTCGTGTCGGTCTACCCCGCCGCCTAGGGGACACTTGGAGTCGTTGGCGTGGACGGCCACCAGCCGTTCCAGCCCTATCTCGCGGTGGAACTCCTCCAGGGCCCTGTCCAGCCCATCTCTGGTGCGCACTTCGTAGCCGGCGGCGAACATGTGCTGGGTATCCAAGCACACCTTGACGCGCGGGCTATCGACCTCGCGGACGATGCGCCCCAGCTCGGCGAACTTGGAGCCCACCGAGTCCCCCATGCCCGCCGAGTTCTCCAGCACCAGCCATACATCCCTGGGCGTCCTCTCCAGCACCTGGGCGATGGCTGAAGTGATCTGACCCAGTGATGCCTCAAACCCCCTCCCTTTGTGGCTTCCGGTATGGAAGATGACCCCTCTGAGCCCCAGCTGCTGGCAGAGCTCCATGTCTTTTATAAGGGCATCGACGGATTTCTCTAGCTTGTCGGGCTCGGGGGTGGCGAGGTTGATGAGGTAGGCGCCATGGACAAAGTTGGGCCCAATGTCCTCCACCTGTGCAGCCGCTCGGAAGGCCTCCATCTCCTCGGGAGTAAAGGTCTTGCGTCGCCAGCTCTGGGGAGGTGAGGTGAAGATCTGGATGGCCTCTGCCCCCATCTCCTTGGCCCTTTGGATGGCCTTGTCGACGCCGCCAGCAGTAGAGACGTGGGCTCCGATGCGCATCCCGTCACCTCCTGCCCAAGAAGGGCATCAGGGAGAGGAGACGGCGGGCCCAGGGCCAGATGACCATCTTCTCCACCGCCTGGGCCAATTGCCCCTCCTCCACCGGCCCCCGCAGGAGGGCGGTGGCTTGCCCTCTCTCCAAGTCCACGGTGACATCCTCCACCTGGGGCAAGGAGGATAAGCCTCGCCGCACCCGCGCCGCACAGAGGTCACACACTAGGCCTGCCACCTCTACCTGGGCCACCTGCCCATCCAAGGATGTCACCCGGGCGCGGGGAAAGATGAAGAGCCTTCGCCATATGACGCGCATGGTGGCCTACTTCCCATTATAGGGCCTCATCACCACAAACGCTGGGCTTGGCGCCGCAACTCCGCCCGGAAATCAGGATGGGCGATGGCGATGAGTTCCTGTGCCCGCTCCCGGTGGTTCTTCCCCATGAGCCTGGCCACCCCATATTCGGTGATGACCGTATCGGCGAAGAAACGCGGGATGGTGACGATGGACCCCTCCTCGTGCATGGGGACGATGCGGGAGACGGTGCCGCCGAGGGCGGTAGAGGGGAGGAGGGTGATGGCCCGCCCACCCCGTGAGAGGATAGCCCCCAGGTGGGCCTCCGGCTGACCGCCGGTGCCATTGATCATACGGGGGCCGAACACACTCTCGGAGTTGATCTGTCCAATGAGGTCGATGGAGATGGCGTTGTTGATGGCGTAGAAGTTATCGATCTGGGCCAGGGTGCGCAGGTTCAACACATACTCCACTTCGTACACCTCGAAGCGGGGGTTACCTATCACCACCTTCATGTCTTTGGCGTCGGAGCCTGTCCAGGCCCCGGCCACCGCCTTGCCCTGGTGGATGCTCTTTTTGCGGCCGGTGGCTATGCCCCTCTCCGCCAGCATGGCCAGGCCAGGGCAGGCCATCTCCGTGTGGATGCCCAGGTCTTCCTTATCCTCGAAGGCCCCGGCTCGCACCATGTACATGCTGGGCTCCCCCACCCCTATCTGGATGGTGGCTCCGTTGGGGACGATCTCGCTCAGGTAGCCAGCGATGACCTTGTATTCGGGAGGGGGTTCGGCCAGGAGCATAGCCCGCCGCACCAGGTCGGGCGGCGTGCCACGGGGGATGGCAGCGCGCAGGACCACCACGTGCTCCGGCCCCACCTCCTCCAGCTCGTCTACGATCCTCTCATACTCCTGACGCAGCTCTTGGTCCGGCATGGCCTGTAGCCAGGACTTGAGGACATCTTTACTGAGGGCCAAGGGCGGCACCTCCACGAAGTAGTCGATCTCCGAGACATGCACGAAGTTCTGCCCGCACACCGGCTGAATGGAGGGGTCCACCTCGGCGATGACGGTTTTGGCTCGCCGCACATAGCTCCGCTTGTTCCAGTTATGGACCCCAAAGTACACCCGCCCCTCCTCGTCGGGAGGTGAGACGTTGACGAGAAAGACATCGATGTCCTTGCGCTCAGGCCTGCCTTCATCCAGGGGTTTAAACATGGTGGTGAAGAGATTGGGCAGGTAGGTGATGACACGCTCATCGTGGGCTGGGCGGGCGAAGTCACCGATGAAGGCCTCGATCTCCACCTTAAACAGTTGCTCCACTCCCGGCTGCAGCCAGCCGGGGTCGGCTGCCGGCGCAGATAGACGCAGCTGTATCCCTCCCAGCTCGTGGCCCCGGCGGTAAAGGGCCTCAGTGAGGACGCGCGGCCCCGCTATGGGTATGATCACCCTCTGGCCCGGCCCTATGGCCTTCATGGCGTCCTCGGCGCTGGTGAGCTTGCGCTTGTATTCCTCGCGCCAGTCCATGTTCACCTCCTGCGCGGTTCGCTTACGCATATTTTTGATGCCTCTGGTGGCGCTGACAAGGGGAGCATTGAGCGGAGATGGAGGGCGGCCCATAATCGATGGGGGATGAGGAGGCAGCCAGTTCCTATACCCTTGGTTATCGCTCGCATCGTGGCCGTGACAGGTTTGGGGTTCTGCGCTGCCTTCAGTGTGTTCCTACTTCTAGGCGGGGCCTGGGTGGTCGGGCTGGCCTTCTTGGCCGCCGCCGTAGTCTTCCTCTCCCTCATGTTCATCGTCGAGAGGGGGCGGTGACGTTGAAGGGGTAAGGCGGGCGTGCTATCCTGGACGCGTCGAGGGGAGGGGCAAGATGCCGTTTCTGCTGTTCCAAGGGATCGGGGCGCCGGAGCTACTTATCATCTTCGCCATCATCGTGGTCCTCTTTGGGGCCTCTCGATTAGCCGACATTGGGGGCGCTCTGGGGCGGGCCATTCGCGAATTCCGCCGTGAGATACGCGAGGCCCCTAAGGAGGAAGAGAAGCCCCGTCTAAAGGAAGGAGTCCGCCCTCAGATGCCGGGCCGAGAAGGGGGCCAAGAGGAACGCCGCGGTCCCTTCCAGCATTAGCCCTCTTGGACGACGATCTTGATGATGGCGTCCCCCGGCGAGGGGCTCTCCTGACAGGGATTGTCCTTGCTGGGCTTCTCGAAGCAGGGGTTACGGGGAGTGAGGGACTCCACCACTTCCATCCCTGCCACCACCTCGGCGAAGACGGAATCCCGCCCATCCATGTGGGGCATGTCGGCCAGAAGGATGTAAAACTGGCTGCCGCTCACGTCCCTGCCACCGGCGATGGGTGCCATAGCGACCATGCCCCTAACGTGTTGCAGGTCGCCCTCCACGGGCAAGGTGTAGCCCGGGCCCCCTGCTCCTGTGCAGACCAGACTGCCATCGGCGCGGCAGGTGGGGTCGCCGCCCTGTACGAACCCCACGTCCGGGCGGACGATGTGGAAGGTGAGGCCATCATAGAATCCCTGCTGGGCCAAGAAAGCGAAGCTGTTGGCGGCTTTGGGCGCCTTATCGGGGCGCAGGCGCAGCTTTATCTCCCCCTTCTCAGTGCGGATGGTAGCCACATATGTCTTGGCAGGGTCGATGACCTGCTCCGGAGCCTCGTAGGTGCGGTACTGTAGGGCAGGGGTGGCCTCCGGGGTGGGTGTCTTCTCGTCGGTGGGCTTGGTGGTACGCTGGCTATTGGGCCTGACCACCCCTCCTAGGCCCACGGCCGCCATGCTGGCGATGATGACCACGATGAAGGCTACGTAGAAGGCCCGAACGTTGAAAATGACATTAATGGGGAAAGGCGGGCCGGCCCGCGAGCGCGGGCGCCTTATCGGACGTCTCTGTCGGCGGCTCAATGCTGTGCTCAGCCCTCGTGGTGGGGTGCCTGATGCCCCCTGGCAGCTAGTATATCCTAAGGCTGGGGCTCTTCTCCAGGAGCGCTCTTACTGGATGGTTAGCCCACCATCCACCACCAGGCAGTGACCTGTGACGAACGAGGAGGCGTCGGACAGGAGCCAGGCGGCGGTGGCGGCCACTTCCTCTGGCTCAGCAAAGCGGCCGATGGGCTCAATGCGCAGGAACTGGGAACGGAGCCCCTCGTCTCCGCCTAGAACACGTTCCACCATGGGGGTGCGCACCACCCCTGGGCAGATGGCGTTGACGCGGATGCCCTTCCGCGCATATTCCAGGGCGGCAGTGCGAGTGAGGGCTACCACACCTTGTTTGGCTGCGCTATAGGCCGGGGCGCCCCGCCATCCCACCATGCCAGCTACGGAGGCTGTGTTGACTATGGCCCCTCCGCCCTGCGATAGCATCTGCACTAGCTCGTACTTCATGCAGAGCCAGACCCCTTTCAAATTGACGGCCAAGACCCGGTCCCAGTCCTCCTCACGGTAATCGGCCGTGAAGGCAGTGGCGCCCTCGATGCCGGCGTTGTTGAAGGCCCCATCAAGGCGACCGAAGCGCGCCACCACCTCCCGTATTAGGGCCTCCACCTCCGGGGCGCGGGAGACGTCGCAACGCATGAACAGGGAGGGGACGCCAAGCGCCTCCACCTCGCTGGCCACATCCTGCCCTCGACCGTCGACGTCGGCGATGGCCACAGCAGCAGCCCCCTCCTTGGCGAAAAGGATGGCAGCTGCCCGGCCGATGCCCGACGCACCTCCTGTCACCAAAACCACTTTGTCCTGCAGGAGAAGGCTCATGGCTATCCCCTTGGCCTGCTTACTCCCAGGAACGTTCGTCCACCAAGGCCTTGGCGTCCTGGGGCAGGGAGCCAGGCGGGAGGAGCTCCACGCGGTCCACCCGGACGCGCCAGGCGGACTGAAGGCGCGCTTGCAGCTTTTCTACGTCGGGGGGTAGGGCGCCAGGTGTCAGCTCTAGTCGCAGCACCAGCTCGTCGCGGTGCTCCTTACGGCCTACCGCGGCCTGAAAACGGGCCACCCCCTCTAGCCCCTCCAATGCCTCGCGCACCTGGTGGGGATGGAGGAACATGCCCCGCACCTTCACTGCCTCACCCACTCGGCCCAGGATGCGCGGTATGCGGGGCGAGGGGCGGCCACAAGGGCAGGGCTCGTCTATCAGGTATGTGGCGTCGCCTGTGCCAAACCTTATGAGGGGATAGACTTTGTTGAAGGTGGTGGCCACCACCTCCCCTGTCTCGCCTGGGGGGAGCTGGCGGCCGGTAGCCGGGTCCACCACCTCGATGACCATCTCTTCGGTCAGATGGAGGCCCTGGTGGGCGGGGCATTCCATGGCGATGAGGCCCAGGTCCGCTGTACCATAGGTCTCGATGGGGGTGATGCCCCTTTCCTGCAGCTCACGGCGCAGGGAAGGGGGGAGCATCTCCGCCCCTAATAGGGCGGCCCGCAGGCGCAGGTCCCGTCTGGGGTCCAGCCCCATTTCCTGCGCCCGCCTTAGGATGGCCATGAGGAAGCTGGGGGTCCCACAGTAGAGGGCTATGCCCAGGTCACGGAGCACCTGCACCTGTACATCGGTGTTGCCCACACCTCCCGGCACCACCGTCAGCCCCACTGAGCACAGGAACTCGTCCAGCCCCATGCCTGCCGGCACCATGTGGTAGGAGTAGGTGTTGAGGGCCAGGTCGCCACGGCCTAAGCCGAAGGAGCACAATAGCTCCCGCGCCCAATCGCCGGTGTAGAAGCTCTCACTCCCGCCGGGGTCATATATGGGGCCGGGGGAGACAAAGATATGAGTCAGCTCCCCAGCATCCACTGCCAAGAAGCCCCCGAAGGGTGGGTCTTCCCGCTGCAGTTGGGCCAGCTCCTCCTTGTGGGTGATGGGGATCCGCTGCAGGTCGGCCACCGTTTCCACTTGGTGTGGCGCCATGCCGGCGGCGTCCATCTTCCGCCGCACAGCAGGAGCCCGCTGATAGGCATAGAGGATCTGCTCTCTCAGCCGTGGCAAGAGCCTCTCGTACCAGCCCTGGATCACACCCATCTCTTTACCCTTCCTCAGGTCTATACCTTGCCTCAGGAGAGCCACCGCTTGCGGCGCTTGTAGTGCTTCACCTCCCGGTAGCTCTTGCGCTGGCCCACAGCGCTCAGCCCCAGGTAGAATTCCCTAATATCCTCGTTGTTCATGAGCTTGTCTGGGTCGCCGTCCAGGACGATGCGCCCGTCCTCCATGACGTAGCCGTATTGGACGATCTGGAGGGCAGCCATGGCGTTCTGTTCCACCAATAGTATGGTGACGCCCTCCTCCCGGTTGAGGCGGAGGACGATATCGAAGATCTCCCTGACCAACTGGGGGGCGAGGCCCAGGGAGGGCTCGTCCAGGAGCATGAGCTTGGGCCGGCTCATGAGGGCACGGCCGATGGCCAGCATCTGTTGCTCACCCCCCGAGAGGTAACCGGCCTTGACGTGGCGGCGCCGCCTCAACTGGGGGAAGTAATGGTACACCATCTCCAGGTCGCGGCGGACCTGGCCATCGCCACGGACATGGGCGCCGGCGATGAGGTTCTCCTCCACCGTCAGGTGCTCGAAGACCCGCCTGCCCTCCAGCACTTGGACTAGGCCCAGCCGAACGATCTCAGCGGCGTCCTTCTGGTCTATCCGCTGGCCCATGAACTCTATGGTTCCTTTTATGATCTCCCCGCGCTCTGGGCGCAAGAGCCCCGAGATGGCCTTAAGGGTAGTGCTCTTGCCGGCGCCGTTGGCCCCCAGGAGGGCCACTATGCCCCCCTGGGGGACCTGCAGCGACACCCCCTTCAAGACCAGCACCACCCCGTTGTAGACCACCTCGATGTTGTTTACCTGTAGAAGGGGTCGCTCCGGCGCTACGGTCATGCCCATCGCCTCCTACTTGTAGACCAAGGACTCCACGATGTCCCGGTATCCCCGGAACCAGTCCTTAGCCAGCACCCATTTGCCTCCCTTGGCCTGCCAGACCTGCACGTAGCCGCCGCCCTCGTGGTCGCGGGGGCTCAGCTCCAGGCGCACCAGGCCGGAGATATCGCCCTTGATGTTCTCCATCCCCCCCTTCATCTTCTCGCCGGTGACGGGCTCGCCCCCTAGGCGCAAGGCCTGCCTGATGGCCTCCGCCCACATGAAAGCCTGGGCCACGCCCCTCATGTAGTAGACGTTGCTCTCCTCCATGACCTTGGGGGGCGACTGGCCCTCGGCCCGGTACATCTGCCGGATCTCGTTCAGGACGGGGTGGTCGGTGCCGATGGCCGTGAACTGGAGGCCGTAGTAGCCCTCGGCCACGCTCCATCCGCCGGCGGCTATCACGTCTGCGTCCGCCGAGCCCCATACCAGCGAGATAACGCGGTCCAGGGGGAAGCCAGCATCCTTGAAGGCCTTAATGGAGACGGACGGGCTGCGGCCGAAGAGGTGGGTGATGACCCAGTCGGCCTTGAACCGCTGTACGATGTCCGTCACCTGGGCGGACATCTCCACGCCAGGGGGTGGCACGGCGTACTCCCGTATCTCCAGACCTTCCCTCTGGGCGATGGCCCGGAGCACATCGAGAGGCTCTCTGCCAGCGGGGTTGTCGTAGTACAGGTAGGCGATCTTAGGCTTTCCGGGCTTGCCCGCCTTCTGCCACTGCTCCAGCACGAACTGCACCGCCGCTCCCGCCTGGGACCAGTAGCTAGCGGCCGTGGGGAAGTTGTAAGGGAACTTCTCGCCGTTGGCCGCCGCTGCGACCCCATAGCCTGGGTGGTTACATACAATCTTATCTGCCACGCACCGCTCCACTAGGGCCGCGGTGATGGGCGTCCCATAGGTGTTGATGATGACGACCCCCTGGGCCTTCATGCGCTCATAGCACTCCACGCCCTTGGGCACCTCATAGCCGTGTTCACAGAAAATGACCTCAATGGGGTGGCCCTCCACTCCCCCCTTCTTGTTGATGAGCTTTATGGCATCCTCGAACCCGGCCTTGTAGGGAGGTCCGATGAGCTGGGTGGCCCCTGTGGCATCATACATGAAGCCCACCTTAACGGGCTCCTTGGTAACGGGGGTCTGGGCAGCCACTGGCGTGCGAGCTGCTGGTGTGGCCTTCTCCTCCTCCCCTTGGCAGGCTATGGCCAAGGTCGTGAGCAGGGAGAGGGCCAGGGCCGCCCATAGAACCTTGGCGATCTTCAAGGCCATCACCTCCTTCTTACCATCAGTATGGGAAGGGCCAGACACGGAAGTAGTCTTTCACGTTGCGCCACAGGCGGTTGAGCCCCTCGGGCTCCACCATGAGGAAGAGCACGATGAGCCCACCGTAGACAGCAAATCTCAAGTGAGCTACAAAGGAATGGATGTCCGATACCGGTATCACCCCCTTAAAGGTCTGCAAGACCTCCTCCAAAATGAAGGGCAGCAAAACGACGAAGGCCGTCCCATATATGGTGCCCAGGACGCTGCCCAGGCCACCGATGATGATCATGGCCAGAAAGGCTATGGACTCCACGATGCGGAAAGCCTCGATGTTGGCGTTGCCCAAGTAGTAGACCCACAGCGCCCCCGCCACCCCGGCATAGAAGGAGCTGATCATGAAGGCCAAGAGCTTGTAACGCACTATGTCCACGCCGATGAGCTCTGCCGCCACATCCCGGTCGCGGATGGCCACAAAGGCCCTGCCCAGGCGGCTGCGAGCGATGTTCAAGGCCACCACCACCGCCACTATCACCAGGGCTAGGATGAGAAAGTATTTCTCCCGCTCTGTGTCGATGGTCAACGGCCCTAGGCTGGGCCGTGGGACGATAATGCTGGACTGGAAGCCGCCCCCGATCCACTTCACATGGGTGATAATCCACTCGGTGATGAACTGGGCAGCCAGGGTAGCGAAGGCCAGATAGAACCCCTTGATGCGCACCGAAGGCAGGCCCACCAGCAATCCATACACGGAGGCGAATACCCCTCCAGCCACCAGCCCTATCCAGAAAGGCATATCAGCCCGGGAGGACATGATGGCGGCCGTGTAGCCACCCACCGCCATGAAGGCTGCATGCCCCACCGATATCTGCCCGCACAGCCCCACCAGGATGTTGAGGCCCAGGGCAGCGATAAGGTGGATGCCCACGAGGTTAGCCCATACCAACCGCTGCGTGTCCACCACAAAGGGGAGGACGAAGACGAACAACGCCAAGAACGCCCAAACAGTGATGCGGGCCAATGGCACCGTGTAAAGGGCCATGTCCGCCTGATAAGTAGTCTTGAAGACGCCACACTCCCGGTTGATCATCGCCCTACACCCGCTCGATGATCTCGCGCCCAAAGAGGCCGTAGGGGCGCACCATCAGCACCACCAGCATCAGCACGAAGGGGACGAAGTCCTTGAGCCCTCCCCCCACATGGGGGTCTAGGTAGCCAGCGGCCAAGTTCTCCGTCACCCCCACCACCAGTCCTCCGATGACGGCGCCGGCCAAAGAGTCCAGCCCTCCAAGGATGGCTGCCGGGAAGACCTTAAGCCCCAAAAGGGCCAGGTACTGGTCCACACCGATCTTGGCCCCCCATATGAGCCCCCCAGCCACGGCCGTGAGCCCTGCCAGGGCCCAGGACACGGCAAAGACGGTGCTCACCCGGATGCCCATGGCCATGGCTGCCTGTTGGTCGTCGGCCACCGCCCGGAGGGCGATGCCCACCCGCGACCGCTGGAAGAGGTAAGCGAAGGCGGCCGCTAGGAAGAGGGCGATGCCCACCCCTGCCAGGTCTACGGCCCCCACTGATATACTCCCCAGCTGCAGTGGTTTGGTGGGCAAAAGCAGGTCCAAGCTCCGCGTCTGAACTCCCCAAGTGATGGACACGAAGCCCCGCAAGAAGATTCCCAGTCCCAGGGTGGCCATGATCATGCCCACCACGGGCCGCCCGATCATGGGGCGCAGCACCCCCCTCTCCAAGACGAAGCCGAACAGCACCATCAGCGCCAGTGTGATGCCGATGCCCGCTGCCAGGGGTAGCCCATATATAGCGGTCATGGCCACCGCTAGGAAGGCGGCGAACATCAACAGCTCGCCTACAGCGAAGTTGATGACGCTGGTGGCCTTGTATATGATGACAAACCCCAAGGCCACCAAGCCGTAAATGGCCCCTAGGATGAGACCCTTCACCAGTAGGGAGAGGAAGAAGTCCATCTCTACCTCCTCGCTGGGGCCTCCACGGCCTCCCGTACATCGAAGATGGGCACCGTGCTCTTCACCTGGGCCTGCCGGCCGTCCTCATAGGTGATGGTGGCTGTCACCTCCACCTGGGAGGTATCGCTGTAGAGGGCTTCGATAAGGGGGGCGTACTTCTGGGCGATAAACCGACGGCGCACCTTTCGGGTACGGGTGATCTCCTCGTCGTCAGGGTCCAGCTCCTTGTGCAGGATGAGGAACCGACGGATGCGGGTTTCCGGCGGCAGCTCGCGGTTCACCCTTTCCACCTCGCGGTAGACCAGCTGGCCCACCTCCGGCTTCTGCGACAGGTCCATGTAGCTGGTGTAGGCCACGCCGTTCTTCTCCGCCCACTTGCCCACCGTCTGGCCATCGATGTTGATGAGGGCAGCCACGAAGGGGCGATCGGGCCCCAGGGCCACCGCCTCCTTGATGTAGGGGCTGAACTTGAGCTTGTTCTCGATCCATTGGGGGGCGAAGGTGGTGCCATCGGCCAAACGGGTAACGTCCTTGAGCCGGTCGACGATGACGAGCTGGCCATCTGGGGTGAAGAAGCCGGCGTCGCCCGTGTGCAGCCACCCATCCTCCAGGGTCTCGGCCGTGGCTTCCGGGTTCTTAAAGTAGCCTTGAAAGACCCCCGGGCTTTTCACTAACACCTCGCCCGCATCGGAGATGCGCACCTCCACCCCCGGCAGGGGCCGGCCCACAGTGTCGGCCCTTACCTCTCCGTCCCTCTGTACGGTGACGAGGGCCGAGGCCTCCGTGGCGCCATAGACCTGCTTCAGGTTGATGCCCAGGCTGCGGAAGAAGCTTATCACCTCCGGGCCGATGGCTGCCCCGCCCGTGTAGGCAAAGCGGATACGCCTCAGCCCCATGTGATCCCTTATTGGCCCGTATGCCAGGAAGTCGCCCAGCTGATAGAGGAGGCGCAGCCAGATGGGTATCCCCTTGCCCTGACCCCGCCGCGCCTCCACCGCCTGGGCTACCTTCATGGCCAAGTGGTAAACTCGCCGCTTCACCCAGTCGGCGTCCTCCATGCGCACCTGAATGGCGGCTAGGAGGTTCTCCCATATGCGGGGCGGGGCTACGATGAAGTGAGGCCCGATCTCCCGCAGGTCCCGCTGCACCGTCTCCGGTTCCTCAGGTATGTTGATGGCACATCCCACCTTGTGGGCCATGGCTACGGAGAAGAAGAAGTCCCCCACCCAGGCGATGGGCAGGTATGCCATGAGCTCGTCCTGGGGGCGGAACCTGTCCACTTGTAGCGTGAGGTCGCACACCGAGAGGACGTTGCTGTGGCTCAGCATCGCCCCCTTGGGGAAGCCGGTGGTGCCAGAAGTGTAGGCGATGATAGCGATGTCCTGCGGCTGGGTCTGCTCCACCTGCTCATCGAAGTAGTTGGGGTTCTTGCGGTCGAACTCCCGGCCCAGCTCCTGGACCTGCGCCACGCTTATGAGGATGGGGTCCTTGTAGTGGCGCATGCCCCGGGGGTCATCATAGATAAGCTTCTCCAGGTGGGGCAGACCCTCCCGCAGGGAGAGGATCTTGTCCACCTGCTCCTGGTCCTCGGCCAGGACGAACTTGGCCTCCGAGTGGTGGATGACGTACTGGACCTCGCGGGCGATGGAGTCCTGGTACAGGGGCACAGGGATCCCGCCTAGGGACTGGGCAGCTAATATGCCCCAATAGAGCTGAGGGCGGTTATCGCCGATGATGGCCAGCTTGTCCCCCCGTTGGAAGCCGAGGACGGCCAGCCCCAGGGCCAGGGCCTTGACGTTCTCATAGACATCGGCCCAGGTGTAGGTCTGCCAGATGCCGTACTCCTTCTCTCGCATAGCCGCTTTACGGCCCAGGTGACGGGCGTTGTGCAAGAGGAGCTTGGGAATGGTGTCCATGGCCTCTCACCCCCTGCGCGGTGAAACCGCTTCTCCCAGATAGGCCTTAATGGCCCGCGGGTCGTTGGCTACCTCCTCGGGCTTGCCCTCGCAGATCTTCTCCCCCAGGTCCAGGACGATGACCCGGTCGGAGATGTCCATCACCACCCCCATGTCATGCTCGATGAGGACGATGCCGATGCCCATCTCCTCCTGCACGTCCAGGATGAAGCGGGCCATATCCTCCTTCTCCTCCAAATTCATTCCCGCCATGGGCTCGTCCAGGAGGAGAAGCTCGGGCTCCAGGGCCAGAGCCCGCCCCAGCTCCACCCGCTTCTGCAGCCCGTAGGGAAGGGCGCCGGCGGGCATCTTGCGTATGTGCTCGATCTCCAGGAAGTCGATGATGCGCTCTACCACCTCCCGGTGGCGGATCTCCTCTCGTTGGGCCAGGCCCCAATACAAGGCGCAAGCGAGGGCGTTAGAGCGCATGCGCACATGCCGCCCCAGCATGATGTTGTCCAGCACCGTCATGCCCCGAAAGAGGGCCAGGTTCTGGAAGGTGCGGGCGATGCCCAGGGCGGCGATGCGGTGAGGACGCCAGCGGGTGATGTCCTGCCCTTTGAACAGGATGCGGCCACGCTGAGGGTGGTAATGCCCACATATGGCGTTGATAAGGGTGGTCTTCCCCGCCCCGTTAGGGCCCACGATGGCCAGGATCTCCCCCTTGCGGGCCTCTAAGCTGACACCCCGCAGGGCCTGCACGCCCCCGAAGGCCAGCCATACGTCTTGCACCTGAAGAAGCGCTGTCCCTTCCAAAGGACGCCTCCATCCAAATAACGTCAGGATACCCCAGTTTAAACATATAGTCAGATTTTGTGTCAAGAGGTGGGCAGCGACCGTTTCGTGCTCTTGACAGTCCCGTGGTCACTGCGCATCCTTTCCATGACGGCCTTCTTCTCAATCATGGCCTGTTAGCAAGGAGGTGAGGAGTTATGGCCCCATTGGTGCGGGTGGAGCGCGATGGCCCCGTATATGAGGTGGTGCTTAGCCGTCCTGACCGGCTCAACGCTCTGACAGCGGACATGGTGGCCCAGCTTCATGCTGCCTTGGACCAGGTGGGGGACGCGCGGGCCCTCCTTCTGTGGGGCGAGGGACGGGCCTTCTCGGCCGGACGGGACCTCTCGGAAGCGCAGCCAGGGGAGGAGGACGCTGCGCGGGTCCTGAGGGAGCTGTTCCACCCTCTCTTCCTGCGCCTATACCGCTGCCCCATCCCAACGGTGGCTGCTGTGCAGGGGGCCTGTCTGGGGGCAGGGCTCGGGTTGGCCTTCGCCTGCGATGTGGTGATAGCGGCCGAGGATGCCTTCTTCGCCTCTCCCTTCGGCCGCATTGGGGCGGTACTGGACTCCGGGGGGCACTACCATTTCGTGCGCCTGCTGGGCCTAAAGCGGGCCATGGACCTCATCTACAGCGGCCGCCGCATCACCGGCAAGGAGGCGGAGGCCATGGGGCTAGTGAGCAGGGCTGTGCCCGCCGATGAGCTGCTCCCCACGGCCCGGCAGCTGGCTCAGTCCATAGCGCGGGGCCCCACCTTGGCCTTCCGTCTCTCCAAGCGCATCGCCCAGGCTGCAGTGACAGCTGACTATGCCGACGTGCTGGATATGGAGGCTGATGCTCAGGGCATCATCTCCCGCAGCCACGACTATACCGAGGGTGTGAGGGCCTTCCTGGAGAAGCGGGAGCCCTCCTTCCGTGGCGCGTAGGGCCCTTCTGGCCTCGCTGGGCCGCTGGCGCCGGGTCGGCCATTTATCGCTTAGAAGGACAGGTCGCCCCGCAACAGGCGGCGGGCGATGGTACGACGCATGATCTCGGCCGAGCCGTCGGCGATGCGAACCGTCCGCAGCTGATGCCAGGCATCGTATAGCTTGGCATCATTGGAGAGGCCTATTCCCCCCAGCACCTGCATACAGCGGTCGATAGTGCGGAAGCCGGCCTCGGTGGCAAAGGCCTTGATGATGGCCGTTTCCTTCACCGCCGCCTCCCCCCGCTCCACGCGCCAGGCGCAGTTAAGGCCCATCATGCGGGCGGCGTAGGTCTCGATGGCCGAGTCCGCCAGGAGCCATTGCACCCCCTGATATTCGGCGATGGGCTGTCCAAAGGCCACCCTTTCCTGGGCGTAACGGACGGCCCGCTCCAGGGCCCAGCGGGAGAGGCCCACCGCTCGCGCGCAGTTGTAGAGGCGGCCCGTGTTGACACCCTGCAGGGCAATATCGAAGCCCCTGTCCACCTCCCCCAAGACCCTGTCATGGGGCACACGCAGGCCCTGGAACTTCAGCACCGCCTCCATCCCCCCCACGTGGCCGTAGACCCGCATGACCGAGGCCACCTCATAGCCGGGCCAGTGGGCGTCCACTAAAAAGCAGGAGATGCCTCCCTGGCGCCTCGCCGCTTGGTCGGGGTCGGTGACGGCAAACACAAGAGCGTGATGGGCATAGGGGCCGTTGGAGATCCAGCGCTTGGTGCCGTCCATAACCCAGTGGTCCCCTTCGCGACGGGCGGTGGTCTTTATTGCCCAAGCGTCGGAGCCAGCCCCTGGCTCGGTGAGGGCGAAGCACGAAGTCTTCTCTCCCGAGATGAGGGCCGGCAATACCTCCTGACGGGCGGAGGGGGACAGATGCCGCAAATGGGGGCCGGGGCCGCTGGTCCAGTGGGCCACCACCTGGTAGGGGAGGAGCCTGCCTGGGCCGGCGTGATGGTAAAGGGCCTCCCACACCAGGAAAAGGGCTATGGGCCCCATTCCGGCGCCGCCCAGCTCCTGGGGCACGAAGAGGTTGTAGTGGCCCTCGCGGGCGGAGGCCATGCGCACCTGCTGCATGAGCTGCAGAGCCTGGGGCACCAGGCGCCCGTCCCTTTGATAGAGGGCGAAGGGGTCTTCAAGAAGGCTTCTGTACTCTTCCTCTATGGGGGCCACCACTCGGTCGACAAAGCCCAGGACGCCCTCGATGGCTTGCTGGATCTGGGAGGGAACGGCAAAGTCCACCATTGTCGCCTCCTCTAAAGCTCCTCGCCTAATATACTACCACCCAGGGCGCGGGCTACTACCGCCACGTCCTTGTCTCCCCTCCCCGAGAGACATACCAGGATGATGGTATCGTGAGGAAGGGTGCGGGCCAGCTGGGCAGCATAGTAGATGGCATGGGCAGGCTCTAGTGCTGGCAGGATCCCCTCCGTCTCAGCCAGAAGGCAGAACCCCTCTAAGGCCTGGGCATCAGTGACGGCTACGTATTGGGCCCGGCCCGTCTCCTTGAGGTAGGCGTGCTCGGGCCCCACGCCAGGGTAGTCGAGGCCGGCGGCTATGGAATGGGTGGGCAGCACCTGCCCGTCCTCGTCCTGGAGCAGATAGGAGAGGGCGCCATGGAGGACTCCCGGGCGACCCCGCACCAGGGAGGCGGCGTGGCGCCCCCCATCAATCCCCTCCCCAGCTGCCTCCACCCCCACCAGATTTACGGGGTCGTCCAAGAAGGGGTGGAAGAGGCCGATGGCGTTGGAGCCACCGCCCACACAGGCCACGGCGTAGTCCGGGAGGCGTCCCTCCTTTTCTAGCATCTGCTCCCTCGCCTCCCGGCCGATGACCGACTGGAAATCGCGCACTATCATGGGATAGGGGTGGGGCCCGACGGCGCTCCCTAGCAGGTAGTGGGTGGTGCGCACGTTGGTGACCCAATCGCGGATGGCCTCGTTGATGGCGTCCTTGAGGGTCTGGGTGCCTGACTCCACCGGGCGCACCTCCGCCCCCAACAGACGCATGCGGAAGACGTTGGGGGATTGGCGGCGCACGTCCTCCGCCCCCATATAGATGATGCACTCCAGCCCCAGCAGGGCACACACGGTGGCCGTGGCCACCCCGTGCTGGCCTGCCCCCGTCTCGGCCACGATGCGCCTCTTGCCCATCCTCTTGGCGAGAAGCCCCTGGCCAAGGGCGTTGTTGATCTTGTGGGCGCCCGTATGGGCCAGGTCCTCACGCTTGAGGTAGATCTTGGCCCCACCCATACGTCGGCTCAGGTTGCGCGCCCAATAAAGGGGGGTTGGGCGTCCGGCGTAGTCGCGCAGGAGATCCGCCAGCTCGGCCTGGAAGGCAGGATCCTGACGGGCCCAGAGATAGGCCTCCTCCAATTCCTGCAGGGCAGACATGAGGGTCTCGGGCACGTAGCGGCCCCCGAAGGGCCCAAAGCGACCACGGGCATCAGGGATGTGGGACCTCACTGCTCCCCCACCAGGGCGGCCTTGGCGTTGGCGATGAAGGCGCGAATCTTGGCCACGTCCTTGCGTCCGCCCGTCTCCACGCCACTGGAGACGTCCACAGCCCAAGGGCGTACCACCTTTATGGCCTGCGAGACATTTTCGGGGGTGAGCCCCCCCGCCAGGACGATGGGCACCTGCCGCGCCACTTGGGCGGCTATCTGCCAGTCCAGGGCCTTACCGGTGCCCCCGTAAGTGCCCTCCACATAGGGGTCCAGGAGGGGTATGGCTCCCTCGCCTATGTTGGCCAGCACCTCTTCTGCCGTCTGGCCTGGGCGCACTTTGAGACACTTAAACACGGGGCGCCGGATGTGCCGGCACATCTCCCAGGGCTCAGAGCCTGACAGCTGGACTATGTCCAGATGGCAGTCCTGAGCTATGGCGTTGACGGTGTCGGGGTCCTGGTCGGCAAATACCCCTACCAGCAAAGGGCGGGAGGTGGCTAAAAGCTCCTCCACCAGCCCTGTAGTGGTAGGGGCGCTATAGGGCGGAGTAGGGCGGTCCA
The DNA here is from genome assembly GCA_032249735.1 of Dehalococcoidia bacterium. Classification (GTDB taxonomy): domain Bacteria; phylum Chloroflexota; class Dehalococcoidia; order SM23-28-2; family HRBIN24; genus JAVVHA01. The sequence goes on from JAVVHA010000005.1 coordinate 42,494, forward strand.
GCTTGCCCAAGGCCATGGCGATCTTGCGGGCCTGGCCGATGGTCACCTGGCGACGGCTGGGGGCAAAGACGATGCCCACGAAGTCGGCTCCCAAGGTGGCTGCCGCCCGCGCGTGCTGGGGCTCCATAACCCCGCATATCTTCACTAGACAAGGCTTCATGCCCACACGCCCATCCCCGGCGAACCCCATAATACCCTTTTGGGCCTTCAAGAGCCAATGGCCAAAAGCTCACGTATCTTGGCCTCGGGGTCGGGGGCGGTGACCAGCGCTTCGCCGATGAGGAGGGCATGCACCCCAAGGGCAGCCATCCTCATCACGTCCTTCGGGGTATGGATGCCTGACTCAGCCACCACCTTCACCCCTTTGGGGATGAGGGGGATAAGCCGCTCGGTAGTGGACAGGTCCACGGCGAAGGTGCGCAAGTCGCGGTTATTTATGCCGATGATGGCGGCCCCGGCCTGCACGGCTCGCCATAGCTCCTCCTCGTCGTGGACCTCTACCAGTGCCTCCATGCCTAGCTCCCGCGTCAGGGAGATGAGGTGCCCCAGCTCGTCCCCTCGCAGGCAAGCGACGATGAGAAGGAGGGCATCCGCACCGCAGGCCCGCGACTCGTAGACCTGGTACGGGTCGAAGATGAAGTCCTTGCGCAAAAGAGGAGGGCCGTGAGGGAGGGCCTGGCGGACGGCGGTCAGATGCGCTAGCGAACCGCCAAAGTAACGTTCATCTGTGAGCACGGATATGGCTGCTGCCCCAGCGCGGGCGTAGGCACAGGCCAGGGCTACCGGGTCCATATGGGGTCTCAGGAGGCCCTTGGAGGGGCTGCGGGCTTTCACCTCGGCGATGAGCTTGGGCCATGGGCCGGCCAGGGCGGTGGCGAAAGGCCGTACGGGTGGGGCCTGGCGCGCCCTCGCCATCATCACCTCCAGGGGCAGACGCTCCCTGGCCTGGGCTACCTCCCGGCGCTTGTAGGCCAGGATCTCATCCAGCACCGAGGGGGCCATGTCATCCCTCTGCCTTCTGGGTGAAGGATATGAACTCGTCCAACTTGCGCAGGGCTGCACCGGAGTCGATGGCCTGGGCAGCCATCGCCATCCCCTCCCTGAGGGATGGCACGGCCCCGCCGGCTAGGATGGCGGCTGCGGCGTTGAGGATTACGAAGTCCCGCAGGGGGCCCCGCTCCTGGCCCCCGAGGACGGCGCGTAGGAGCTGGGCGTTGCGGGAAGGGTCGCTGGCACAGATGGCCTCCAGTGGACAGGGCGATACGCCCAGCTCCTCTGGTCGTATCTCCCACTGCGTCACGGCGTTTTGCGTTACCTCCCACACCATGGTGGGGGCCGAGGGGCTCACCTCGTCCAGGCCGTCCAGGCTATGGACCACCAAGGCCTTCTCCACCCCCAGGCGTTGCAGTGCTAGAGCCATCTTCTCCCCCAGGGAGGCATGGGCCACCCCTAAGAGATGATGGGTAGCGCCGGCGGGGTTGGAGAGGGGGCCCAGGAGATTAAAGATGGTCCGCACTCCTATCTCGCGGCGGGGCCCGGCGGCGTGGCCCATGGCCGGATGGAAGCGGGGAGCGAACAAGAACCCCAGCCCCACCTGGCGGAGACATCGCGTGACCCCTTCTGGGCCCAGGTCGATGCGGGCCCCCAAGGCCTCCAGCAGGTCGGCCGAGCCGCAGCGGGAGGAGGCTGCCCGGTTGCCGTGCTTGGCCACCCGTAGCCCACAGGCGGCAGCCACCACGGCGGCGGCCGTGGAGGCGTTGAAGGTGCTCTTGCCATCGCCTCCCGTGCCGCAGGTGTCCAAGATGGGGGGTGGCGCATCCACCCGCAAGGCCCGCCGACGCATGGCTGTGGCCATCCCCACTAGCTCGTCTACTGTCTCACCTCGCAGGCGGAGAGCAGTTAATAGCGCACCCAGCTGGGCGGGGGTCGCCTTGCCATCCATCACTTGCTCCATCACCGCCCTGGCCTCTTCCTCAGATAGGTGACGGCCCTCGTCCACCAGGATGCGAATGGCTTCTCGCACCTCTAGCAGCACAGCTGCTCCAGGAAATTGCGCAGGATCTGCTTACCCGAAGGTGTGGCGATGGACTCGGGGTGGAACTGGACCCCCTCCACCGGGAGGTGGCGGTGGCGCAGCCCCATGATGAGCCCCTTGTCTGTCCAGGCCGTGACCTCCAGGACAGGGGGGAGCGATTCCCTTTCTACTACTAAAGAGTGGTAGCGGACGGCCGGGAAGGGGTTGGGCAGGCCCGTTAAGACGCCTGCGCCCGTGTGGTAGATGTTGGAGAGCTTGCCGTGGACGATCTCCTCCGCTCCTACCACGCGACCGCCGAAGGCCTCGCCGATACATTGGTGGCCCAGGCAGACCCCCAGTATGGGCACCTTGCCCGCCAGGGCCTGGATAAGGGCCACCGATACCCCTGCCTCTTTAGGGGTGCAGGGCCCAGGCGAGATGACTACCCCCGAGGGGGCCATGGCGAGGGCCTCCTCCACCGTAATGCGGTCGTTGCGGGCCACCTCCACCGTGGCCCCCAGCTCCCACAGGTACTGGTAGAGGTTATAGGTGAAGCTGTCATAGTTATCGATAAGAAGGATGGAAGGCCTAGGCCGCGTGCTCATCGCTGATGATGCGTCCGTCTTCCATCTTTATGATGCGTCCACAGTGCCTTGCCACCCCTGGGTCATGGGTGACGATGAGGAAGGTCTGCCCCAGTTCCCGGTTCAGGGCCTCCATGAGCTCTATAACCTGGGCCGCGGTCTGGGAGTCCAGCTCACCGGTGGGCTCGTCGGCCAGGACCAGGGCTGGCCGCATCACCAGTGCTCTGGCGATGGTCACCCGCTGCTGCTCCCCCCCTGACAGCTGGGACGGGCGGTGGTGGGCCCTATGGGCGAGTCCCACTCGGGCGAGGGCTTCCAAGGCTCGCTGCCGTCGCTGGCCAGGGGGAACTCGGGCGTACCGCATGGGCAGCTCCACGTTCTCCAGGGCCGTGAGGGTGGGGATAAGGTTGAACTCCTGGAAAACGAACCCCACCTTCTCGCGCCGCACCCGCGTCAGGGCACGGCCGTTGAGGCGGGTGATATCCACCCCGTCCAACACCACCTGACCCTCGTCGGGTCGGTCCAGCCCCCCCAAGATGTTCAGGAGGGTGGTCTTGCCCGAGCCCGAACGGCCCATGATGGCCACCATGCTACCCCGCTCCACCACCAGGTCCACGCCGTCCAAGGCTCGCACTACCTCGCCCCCCATGCGATAGGTCTTGCGGAGCCCGCGGGCCAGTACAGCGGGAGAATTCATAGCCTTATCACTCCGCCCGCAGGGCCTCCACGGGCCGGAGACGGGCAGCGCGCAAGGCGGGGAAGATGCCAGCGGCTGCCCCCAGCCCCGCAGCGAAGGCCACCGACCCTAGGGCCAGGCGCATGGTCACGAGAAATATGGGGCCTCCCGCCGCCTCCTGGGCGAAGTGGTTAAGGACGCGCACCCCCACCTCCCCCAGGCCCAGCCCTATGAGGCCTCCCATAAGGCCTATAAAGGCCGCTTCCGTCAGGTACTCCCACAGGATGTCGCTATCGGCGGCCCCCACCGCCTTCTTGATGCCGATCTCGCGCACCCTTTCGGCCACCGACATCACCATGGTGTTGATGATGGACAGACCCCCCACGATCAGGGCCACCATGGCCACTCCCAGGATAGTGAACTGGAAGATGCGGTTGCTAGTCTGCAGCGGCTGCCGCAGCTCTGATGGCCCCATGGCGTCGACATCGGTAAAGCGCGAGCGTATCTCTTGAGCCAAAATATCACCGTCTACCCCTTTCTTTAACACCACCCAGATGTTCCGTACCGTGTCGTTGACGTTGGCCGCTGCCAGCCACGGTTGCCTCTTGAGCATGATCTCCCGCGCATCCTCTAGGGGGACGTAGAAGACGTTATCGGGGCCGGTGAGGGTGCGGTTGAGGGTTCCTACCACGCGGAAGGTGATGCCGTCGACCTCCACCTCGTCCCCAGTGCGGACGCCCAGGTAGTTGGCCACGTCCACCCCCAGGACGGCCACTCGCCGCTGGCCAGGCTGCCACCAGCCGCCGCTGGCGAAGTCGACCTTCACCGGGCCGGGGGCCACCTGGTCGCAGCGGAGACGCTCCTCTACGTCGATGCCCGATAACACCTTGGGCATGCCGAACCCCGCGCGCGAGCCTGGGTCCAGCAGCATGGATATGTCCTTCTGAACGCATGCCGCCTCTGGCATGCGAGCCAACTCCCCGGCCAACGAGGCCGGGACCAGCCCCTGTGACCCGAAGTAGGGATGCCCCGCGCCCTTGGCCATCACCGCCACCCGGTCTGAAAGGTATTTCTCCCCTCCCACCACCAGGATGTTGACCTTTTCAGCCAAGGCCCCCAACACTACCAGGGCGAAGATGCCGATGGCGATGCCCAAGACGGTAAGGCCAGTGCGAATGCGGTGGCGGAGGACATTGCGCACAGGCTCTGGCAGTCTCAGGATGAACACGCGCCCCATCTACCCTCCTTAAAGATTACCATCTCCGCAACTGGAGGGCCACGCTCAGTATCCCAGGCTGCCGGTGACGGTGGCGGCCTCCATCTCCTCCGCTCGCTCCATGGCCAGGAGGAGGGCAGCGGCCTTGGCCATGGTCTCGCCGTGCTCCCGCTCCGGTACCGAATCGTAGACGATGCCGGCCCCCACGTAGATATGGGCCACATCCCCTCGTATCACCAGGGTGCGGATGGTGATGGCCATGTCCATGTTGCCTGAGTAATCGAAGTAGCCCACAGCCCCTGCATAGGGGCCACGGCGCTCGTTCTCCAACTCGGCGATGATCTCCATGGCCCGGACCTTGGGGGCGCCAGAGACGGTGCCGGCGGGGAAGCATGCCCTCAGGGCGTCGTAGCAGGTGAGGTGGGGGCGCAGCCGCCCCTCCACCCGCGATACCAGATGCATGACGTGGGAATAGCGCTCCACCTCCATGAAGGCTGGCACCCGTACCGTCCCAGGCTCCGCCACCCGGCCGATGTCGTTGCGGGCCAGGTCCACCAACATCAGGTGCTCGGCCCTCTCCTTCTCGTCCTGGCGCAGCTCCTCTTCCAAGGCCCTATCCTCCTCCGCCGTGCGGCCGCGGCGGCGGGTGCCAGCGATGGGGTGAGTAGTCACCTCGCCGTCCTCCACCCGCACCAACATCTCCGGCGATGCCCCCACGATCTGGAAGTCGTCCAAGTGGAGGTAGTACATGTAGGGGGAGGGGTTGATAGCGCGTAGGGCGCGGTAGACGGAGAAGGGGTGGGCCTGCAGAGGCCGATATAACCGCTGGGCCAGCACCACCTGGATGACGTCCCCAGCTATGACATACCGGCGGGCCCGCTCCACCATGGCCAAGAACTCCTCCTTGCTCACGTTGGAGCGGACGGTGGCTGGGACCTGGACCGGCCGGCGAACGGGATAGGGCACCGTTGGCAGGGGGCGAGAGAGGCGGGCCACCATCTGTTCGATGCGCCAGCAGGCCTGGCGATAGCTGGCTTCCACGTCCCCATCCAGACGGCAATGGGAGATGACCTTGATGACGTGCTGCAGATGATCGAACACCACCAAAGTATCCACGAACATGAACAAGGACTCGGGCACACCCAGCGGGTCCTCAGCCCTGATGGGCACCCGCGGCTCGAAGTGGCGGACGCACTCCCAAGCCAGGTATCCCACCGCTCCCCCGGTGAACCTCGGTAAGGCGGGCTCCCTACCCCCGCTGGGCAACACCAACTGGAAACGGGAGAGCTCCCCTTCCACGTCCCTCAGAGGGTCGGCCCCGTCCCAGGGGTGGGCGTAGGGGCCCTGTCGCACCACCCGGTAGGGCTCAGCGCCGATGAAGGAGTAACGGGCTAGCCGCTCCCCGCCCTCCACCGACTCCAAGAGGAAGGAATAGGGGCCGCGGGCCACCTTGAGGTAGGCGGAGACGGGCGTCTCCAGGTCAGCAGGCACCTCACGCATGACGGGGCAGAGGTTTCCCTCGCCACGTCGCGCCAGGGCCAGGACCTCCGACAAGGAGGGCCAATAGGCGGACATCAGCCCTCCGCCCCCACTGCCACATGGCGGAAGTGGGTGAGGCCCATGGCCTCCCGTGCCTCCTCCAGGGTCTTGCGCGCCTCCTCGCGGGCACGGCGCGACCCTTCACGGATGATCTCCTCCACCAGTTGGGGGCGAGCAGCGAAGCGGGCTCGCCGCTCCCGGATGGGATCCAGAAAGCGGTTAATGGCCCGGGCCAGCTTCTCCTTCACCTCCACATCCCCCACCCGGCCTTGGCGGTAACGCTCCTTTAGGTCCTCCACCTCCGCCCGGTCATCGTTGAAATAGTCGTGGTAGATGAAGACTGGATTCCCCTCTACGCGGCCAGGGATGTCGGCCCGGATGCGCTGGGGGTCGGTGTACATGCTCATCACCTTGCGCCGCACCGTCTCTGGGTCGTCCTTCAGGAAGATGACGTTACCCAGGGACTTGCTGGCTTTCGCCTGGCCGTCCAGCCCCACCAGACGTGGGCCGATGGGGTAGTCCGGCTCCGGGAACACCGGCCGGTAAAGACGGTTGAAGCGACGGGCGATCTCCCGCGTCAGCTCCAGGTGGGAAGCCTGATCCTCACCCACAGGCACTACATCTGCCTTGACCATGAGGATATCGGCCGCTTGCAGGATGGGATAGGCCAGAAGGGCCATGGACGCCGATTCCAGCTTTAGGTCCCGCACTTGTTCCTTGAGGGTGGGGATGCGCTGGGCGCGCGGCACGCTGACCAGGGCCATGAACAGCCAAGCCAGCTCCACCACCTCCGGCACCAACGACTGGAGGTAGATAGTGCACTTATCGGGGTTTAGGCCCACCGCCAGGTAATCCAGCACCACCTCCCGCACGTAATGGCCGATCTCCTCCAACCCCTCGATACGGGTGGTGAGGACGTGCAAATCGGCCACCAGGACGAAGCAGTCCAGCTTGTCTTGAAGGTCGAGGCGGAACTTGAGGGAGCCCACGTAGTGGCCCAGGTGGAGGGGCCCTGTGGGCCTATCCCCGGTGAGCATCCGGCGCCAGTGGGGCTTGAGCTCTAGGGCGGGGATCACCATGGTCTCATCACCCTCCCACCTTGGGTATATGTGCCAGGGCCTCCCGCACCTTCTCCTCAGGGTAGGCGTAGTCCTCCAGGCGGCCGGTGAGGTACTGGTCGTAGGCCGCCAGATCCAAGAGGCCGTGGCCTGAGAGGTTAAAGAGGATAACCCGCTGCTCCCCGGCCTCCCTGGCCGCCAGGGCCTCGTCGATGGCTGCCCGCACGGCATGGGCCGACTCGGGGGCCGGGACGATGCCCTCGGCCCTGGCGAACTGGACGGCCGCCTCAAAGACCTTGGTCTGGTGGTAGGCCCGGGCCTCCATCACTCCGTCCTCCACCAGTTTGGAGATGATGGGGGCCATGCCGTGGTAGCGGAGGCCGCCAGCGTGGATGGACGGGGGGATAAAGGTGTGACCCAGGGTATGCATCTTAAGGAGGGGTGTGGTGGCGGCCGTGTCGCCGAAGTCGTAGGTGTACTGGCCGCGGGTTATGGAGGGGCAGGCCTCAGGCTCCACGGCGATGAAGCGGGTCTTGCGGCCCTGGGTGAGCTTGTCCCGCACGAAGGGGAGGGCCAGGCCGGCGTAATTGGAGCCGCCCCCTACACACCCGATGACCACATCTGGATAGTCGCCAGCCATCTCCATCTGCTGCAGGGCCTCCAGCCCTATCACCGTCTGGTGCAGCAGCACGTGGTTGAGGACAGAGCCCAGGGAGTACTTGGTGTCGTCCCTGGATGCGGCGTCTTCCACTGCCTCGGAGATGGCGATGCCCAGAGAGCCGGGGGACTCGGGGTCCTCTCTGAGGACCCTGCGCCCCGCCTCCGTATCGGGGCTGGGGCTGGGAACCACCTGTGCCCCCCATGTCTCCATGAGGACGCGCCGGTAGGGCTTCTGGTGGTAGGAGACCTTCACCATGTAAACCTTCAGTTGGATGCCGAAGAAGGCACAGGCCATGGCCAGGGCCGATCCCCACTGTCCAGCCCCCGTCTCGGTGGTGAGACGTCGTACGCCCTCCGCCTTGTTGTAGTAGGCCTGGGCTACGGCGGTGTTGGGCTTGTGGGAGCCGGCGGGGGAGACGCCCTCATATTTGTAATAGATGCGGGCGGGGGTATCTAAGGCCTGCTCCAGCCGCCGGGCCCGGAAGAGGGGAGTGGGTCGCCATAGCTTGTATACCTCCCGCACCTCATCAGGAATGGGGATGTACCGCTCCGTGGAGACCTCTTGCTGGATGAGGGCTAGGGGGAAGAGGGGGATAAGGGCCTCCGGCCCCACCGGCTGCCCCGTGCGTGGGTCGATGGGCGGTGGTGGCGGGTCCATGTCCGCCAGCACGTTGTACCAGTGGGTGGGTATGTGGTCCTCATCTAGCAGGAACTTGGTACGCATGCTTCACCTCCCAGATACTATTTCGGCCCCCCGTCCCTAGGGACGGGGGGCCGACCCGCGGTGCCACCCTAGTTCCCGCCATCGCTGGCGGGCTCTCGTTACGACGCTCCTACAGGAGCGTCATGGGCCAGATAACGGTGCCCCACCGGTCACGCCTACTAGGGGGCTGGGGCCTCCCGTTGGGGTGACGGCTCCCGGGCCCATTCAGCAGGGGCCACGGCACCGGGCTCCCACCTTCCCCCGGCTCTCTGGGGCCGGGCGCACCTGCCTACTATCCCCGTTCGCAGCCTTTGCCTATATTCAGTTTGTCAAAAATCCTACCAAGGGCCTAAGCGTTTGTCAAGGTCAGGTCGCCTACCTCCAGAGGAGCGTACCGCACTACTGCGTCGTACAGGCCCAGGATGCGCTGATCGGTGCCGATGCCATAGAGGGGCTGGGGCACCAGGCGCTGGCAGAAGAGGTGAGCCACAGCTGCCTTGCGGGCCGATCCCTCCTGTGCCAGCTCCCTACCTGCCTCCTCTAGAAGGAGGCAGGCCTGCGTGGCATCGGCCAGGAGGGAGGCCAGGCGCCGAGCGTGGAACTGGCGCACCTCTTCGCTGGCCTTGAGCAGGAGGGCGATGGCCTCTCGGGCCTGCCCCAGCAGGGAGGCAGCCGCCTGGCGAGCGCGGGCCAGGACGGGGTGCTGAGCACCCGCCAACGCCTCCTCCAGACGAGATAGGAGGGCATCGTGGGCGGCTTCCTTTACCATGGCCCGAACCACGTCCAGGCAGATGATGTTTTCGGTGCCCTCCCAGATGGTATGGCATTGGGCATCGCGCACCTGACGGGCCATGGGGAAGTTCTCGATATATCCGTTGCCTCCCATCACCTCCAGCCCGCGGATGGCCATCTCCAGGCCGCGGCGGGCGGCCCGGAACTTGGACAGAGGAACCAGGATACGGTAAAGGCGGCGGGCGTGCTCGTCTCCCCGGCGGCCCGTATGGTGATATGTCTCGAACACCAAGGCGGCGGTGGCCTCCACCTCCACGGCCATCTCCATGAGGGTCTCCCGGACCATGGGGAGCTGGTACAGGTAGCGGCCGAAGGCGCGGCGGTGGTGGGCGTATATGGCGGCCTCCAGAAAGCTGCGGCGCATGATGCCCAGGGCCATGCACGCCACCCCCAGGCGGGAGCCGTTGACCATGGCCATCATGCGGTTAAGGCCCTTGGCCTCCGAGCTCTCGGCGCGAGGGCTGGAGAGGATGTAGGCTTCAGCGTCTACAAAGTCCACCTCTGCCGTGGGGACGGAGCGGGTGCCCAGCTTCTCCTTAATGCGCTTGATGACGATGCCGTTGCGGGTGCCGTCTTGGCGGATGGCGGGCACCAGGAAGAGGGCCAAGCCCTTGAGCCCCTCTGGTGCCCCCTCCGGCCGGGCCAGAGTCACGATGGCTTTGGCGTCCACATTGGAGCAGAACCATTTGGAGCCGTTGAGGAGCCATCGGTCGCCCTCCAGGTGGCGGGCTACGGTGGCTGTGCGGGCGAGGTCCGACCCTCCCTCTATCTCCGTCATGAACATGGCCCCGTCCCACGAGTCCTGAAACGTGTGGGAGAGGAGATGGGGCAGGACGCGGGCCTTCACCTCCGGCGAGCCGTAACGCTCCACCAGATCGGCCACGCCGCCCGTCATGCCCGTGGCGCACACCATGCCCGTATCAGCCTGGGACAACAGGTACGTAAAGGCTCCGCCCAACACCGGCGGCACATCCTCTCCACGGGCTCGCAAGCCGTGGGGTCCCTCCTCCCATACATCCTTCTTGACGGCGATGGCGTCCGGGTGGTGCACCACCTGATAGACCTGCCGACCCCAGGGGTCATACTGCTCTAGGCGGGGCGGGTTCTTATCGATGACCTCGGCCCGGCGGGCAATGGCGCCGCCGCACAGCTCGCCCCATCGCACCAGGTGGCCCTCAGCCCACTGCCGACGCTCCGGCGGGATGTAGACGTCCATGAGGAACCGGAGGTTGGGGTCCACCAGGTACCAATTAAGGCCGATGGCCGATTCCCACTGGCCATAATCTATGGGTCTCTCCATCACGATGCCTCCTTTCCTGCTTTCTCCTCTTCTGGCTCCAGAGTAGTTTCCGGCTCCAAGGCGGCGGTGATGACCAAGGGGCGACCCGTGAGGTGGGCCACCGCCTCAGCCACCCTGTAGGCGCGGGAGAAGCCCTCGTCCACGAGCTCCTCCACCTGGGGCACCGTCACCTGGCCGATGGTGAGGCGCTTGCCGTTGGTCTTTACCAGCACCACCTCCCAGGCCCGCATATCGAGGGGGAAGGCGGGGCCCCGTCCCTCCCCAAGGTCGCCATCGGCCAGCTCGATGTGGTCTATCTTCCAGAAAGGGACTAGCTCGCGCGTGCCCAGCCCCAGCCCCAGAAGCCCCTGCTGGAAACGCACCGATTGCTTCTCAGCCTCCACCAACAAGTACGACCCCATTAGGGAGTGCACGGTGCCCAGGCCACCGAAGGCCACAGCCACCATGGCCACAAGGAGCATTAAGGCCGCCCCCGCGGCCGGCAGTCGGTTCATAAGGAAGGCTAAGGCTATCAGCAGCCCTACCCCGAGAAGCAGGATGAGGATGGGGCCTATCACCGCCAGGGGCGAAGGGCGTATGTCTAATCGCCCCTGCTCTATGTAGCACATCCGCCGGTCTAGAGGCACCCTCTCCACGGCCGCACCCCCATTATATGTCCTGCCTTGACGCCCTATCCAGGCGGCAATTTATAATCGATGTGAAATTGAAATATTGCGGGGAAGAGCTATGGCTAGCCAGACGTTGCAAGAGGTCAATCTGCTGGACCTGTTGGCCTTCGAGAAGGGGGTCCCCCATCACTGGTTCAAGGTCTTGCGCCAAGAGGCACCTGTATACTGGCATCCCGACCCAGAGACGGGGGACGGGTTCTGGGTCCTCACCAAATACCACGACCTGGTGCAGGTGTCCATGGACACCCAGACCTTCTCCTCGGCTCAGGGCATAACCCTGGCCACCCTGGAGTTCTTCCCCAGCCAAAACCTGATGATGATCACCACTGACCCACCCCGTCACACCAGGCTGCGGCGTCTGGTGAGCCATGGTTTCACCCCCAAGATGATCTCCCTCCTGGAGCCCGATGTGCGCCGCATGGCTGGGCAGCTCCTAGATGACGCCATCGAAAAAGGGGAGTGTGACTTCGTCACCGCGGTGGCTGCCGAGCTGCCTCTTATGGTCATCGCCCGCTTTCTAGGCGTTCCTCAGGAGGACAGGCATCAGATCTTTCGCTGGAGCAACCAGATCTTGGGCGCCGGCGACCCCGAATACGGTGGCATCGACCTCCAACGCCCACCGGAGACGGAGGAGGAGAGGCAGGCCCTTATAGAGCACTTCCGGCAGGTGGTGGCTGGGGCGGCCATGGAGATGGCTGCCTATCTGCAGCGACTGGAGGAGGAACGCCTGCGGGCGCCCAAGGACGACCTGGTGAGCATTTACCTCCATGCCCAGGTGGACGGCGAGAAGCTATCCATGCTGGAGCGGCACGCCCAGTTCGTCCTCCTCGCCGTGGCCGGCAATGAGACCACCCGCAACGCCATCTCCGGTGGCCTCCTCGCCCTGTTGCAGCATCCAGACCAGCTGGAGCTGTTGCGCCAGGACCCATCCCTTATCCCCATGGCCGTGGAAGAGATACTGCGGTATGTCTCCCCCGTGATGTACATGCGCCGCACAGCCACTAAGGATGCAGAGATACGTGGGGTGACCATCAAGGCCGGCCAGCGCGTCACCATGTGGTATGTCTCGGCCAACCGGGATGAGGAGGTGTTCCCCGAGCCCGATAGGTTCGACGTGACACGCCAGCCCAACGATCACGTGGCCTTCGGCGCTGGTGGACCCCACTTCTGCCTGGGGGCCAATCTGGCGCGGCTGGAGATACGTGTCCTATTGGAGGAGCTGTTGGCGCGCCCCTACGAGGTGGAGGTGGCTGGGCCTGTGCAGAGGCTGCGCTCCAACTTCATCAACGGCATCAAGCACATGCCCGTGCGCTTTCGCTGCCGCAAGGTGGCATGAGATAAGAGGCTTGGGTGGCGGAGTGCCTCTTTTCCCTCTGTGTTGGCGCGCGGGCATTGACCAGGCGGTGGCAGGCGCATAAACTAGTGTCCTGAACAACCAAAAATGGTCAAAGGCTGCGAAGGGGAGTAGTAGGGGCGGCACCTCCCCCAGCGAGCCGGGGGTCGGTGGGAGCCCGGCGGTGAGGGCGCTCCGAACTCGCCCTGGAGCTTCCCGGCCGAAGAGCTAGTAGGTCGGGACGGGTGTGCCCGTTAGCGCACTAGAGGGCCCCGCACCCGGGGAAGAAGGGTGGTACCGTCCCGCCCCATGGGACCCCTTCGGGGCGGGCGTTTTTAATAGTAGGGGGCAAGGCAGGAGGAGAACCACCATGGCGGTGCGTAGCGATGCCGTCAAGAGGGGGCCCCAGTGGGCACCCCACCGCAGCATGTACCGGGCCATGGGCCTGGGGGACGAGGACATTTACCGCCCCTTCGTGGGGGTGGCCAGCTCCTGGAACGAGGCCACCCCTTGTAACATCCACTTGAACCGCCTGGCGGCTGCTGTTAAGGAGGGGGTAAGGGCTGCGGGGGGCACCCCTAGGGAGTTCGTCACCATCGCCGTATCCGATGGCATCGCCATGGGGCACGCAGGGATGAAGGCCTCCCTGGTGAGTCGGGAGGTCATTGCCGACAGCGTAGAGCTGATGATGCAGGCCCACCAGTACGACGCCCTGGTGGGCATCGCCGGTTGCGACAAGTCGTTGCCAGGGATGGCCATGGCCATGGCCCGCCTCAACCTCCCCTCCGTCTTCCTCTACGGTGGCACCATTCTCCCTGGGCGCTACCGGGGGCGGGACGTCACCATCCAAGACATGTTCGAGGCGGTGGGGGCTTACACGGCGGGCCAGCTCACGGAAGAAGAGCTTTACGAGTTGGAGTGCGTAGCTTGCCCTGGGGAAGGTTCCTGCGCAGGCATGTACACGGCCAACACCATGGCCACCGTCATGGAGGCCCTGGGCCTATCCCTGCCAGGCAGCGCCTCGGTGCCCGCCCCGCATCGACGGCGGGACGAGGTGGCGCGCAGGAGTGGGGAGGCCGTCATGCGCCTGCTGGAGATGGAGATAAAGCCACGGGACATCCTCACCCGCCGCGCCTTCCTCAACGCCATCGCCGTGGATGCCGCTGTGGGCGGATCCACCAACGCCGTCCTTCACCTCCTGGCCCTGGCCCACGAGGCAGGGGTGGAGCTGAGCCTGGACGATTTCGACCGCATCAGTCGCCAGACCCCCCATATCGCCGATATGCGCCCCGGTGGCCGCTACGTGATGGCCGATCTAGACCGGGTGGGCGGCGTGCCGCGGGTGATGAAAGAGCTGCTGGACGCCGGGCTCATCGACGGCGACTGCCTGACGGTGACGGGGCGGACGGTGCGGGAGAACCTGGCCCAGCTGCGCCTGCCCATGGATTCCCCGCAAGACGTGGTACGCCCCATATCGGACCCCATCGCCCCCCGGGGGACCATATGTATCCTGCGGGGCAACCTGGCGCCGGAGGGGGCGGTGGTGAAGACGGCCGGCGTACGCCACCTGGTGCACACCGGGCCCGCTCGCGTGTTCGATTCGGAGGAGGAGGCCTTCCAGGCCATATCCCAGCGGCGGATCCGGGCTGGGGACGTGGTGGTCATCCGATACGAGGGTCCCAAAGGGGGACCTGGCATGAGGGAGATGCTGGCCGTCACCGCTGCCCTGGTGGGCCAGGGGCTGGGGGAGGCGGTGGCCCTCATCACCGACGGACGCTTCTCAGGGGCCACCCGCGGCCTCATGGTAGGCCACGTCTCCCCAGAGGCCATGGTAGGAGGGCCCATCGCCCTCCTCCAGGACGGAGATGAGGTCACCATTGACGTGGAACGGCGGCTAATAGAGATGAAGGTGAGCCCTGAGGAGATGGCGCGCCGGCGAGAGGCGTGGGTGCCGCCGCCCCCTCGCTATCGCTGGGGGGCCATGGCCAAGTACGCATCGCTAGTGGGGTCGGCTGCCCAGGGCGCTGTCTGCTCCCCACGTTGGGCGGAAAGATAGTTGGCTGAGGGAGGAGGCTTGCGGCCATGGAGATGACGGGAGCGGAAATGGTGTTGGAGGCCCTGGCACGGGAAGGGGTGGAAGTGATATTTGGCCTTCCCGGCGGCGCCAACTTGCCCATCTACGATACCCTTCCCAAGTTCTACCCTAAGATCCGCCATTACCTGGTTCGCCACGAGCAGGGGGCAGCCCACGCCGCCGACGCCTACGCCCGCGTCACCGGCAAGGTGGGGGTGTGCATGGCCACCTCCGGGCCTGGGGCCACCAACTTGGTGACGGGCATCGCCAACGCCTGGATGGACTCGGTGCCCATAGTGGCCATCACCGGCTGCGTCATCCGTCCCCTCATCGGGCGGGATGCCTTCCAAGAGGCGGACATCACGGGTATCACCATCCCCATCACCAAGCACAACTACCTGGTGCTAAGCGCCAACGACATCCCACGCGTCATCCGGGAGGCGTTCTATATCGCCCGCACGGGGCGGCCAGGGCCGGTGCTCATCGACATCCCGCGCGACGTGCAACAAGAACGGGGCCAGTTCTACTGGCCGGAGAGGGTGGAGCTGCGGGGTTACCGTCCTCCCATCTATCCCGACCCCGATGCCGTGGAGAAGGCGGCCCAACTCATCTACGAGTCCGAGCGCCCCCTCATCCTGGCTGGGCACGGGGTCATCATCGCCCAGGCCTTCTATGAGCTGCAAGAGCTGGCGGAGAAGGCCAACATCCCTGTCATCACCACCCTCTTGGGCATAAGCGGCTTCCCGCCTGATCACCCCTTGTATCTGGGCATGCCGGGGATGCATGGCATGCACTGGAACAACTTGGCCATCTCGGAGTCCGACCTGCTGGTGGCCATCGGCATGAGGTTCGATGACCGGGTGACGGGGCGGCTCAAGGACTTCGCCCCCAAGGCCAAAGTCATCCACGTGGAGGTGGACCCGGCAGAGGTGGGCAAGAACGTGCGCCCCACGGTGGCCCTCCTGGGCGATGCCCGCATCTGCCTGCAGCAGCTCAACCGCCTCGTCCAGCGCCGGGAGCGCCCCGACTGGTTTGCTCGGTTGGACGAGCTGAAACGGGAGTATCCCTCCACCGTCTATCCTGAGGACACAGAGGAGATATTGCCCCAGTATGTCATCGACTCCATCTACCGCGTCAGCGGCGGCGACGCCTACTTCGTGACCGGCGTAGGGCAGCACCAGATGTGGGCGGCTCAGTACTTCTGGTCCAAGAAGCCCAACTCCTGGATCACTTCGGGCGGCCTGGGCACCATGGGCTTCGAGGTGCCGGCGGCGGTGGGCGTCCAGATAGCCAAGCCCGGGGAGCTGGTGTGGGCCATCTGCGGCGATGGCGGCTTTCAGATGACCATGGAGGAGCTGGGGGTGGTCTCAGAATACAACCTTCCCATCAAGTTCGCCATCATCAACAATGGCCACCACGGCATGGTGCGCCAGTGGCAGAGCCTCTTTTACCGCGGCAACCTGGTGGCCAGCCCCCTAAAGAACCCCGACTTTGTGAAGATCGCCGAGGCCTATGGCATCCTGGGCCTGCGGGCCACCCGCCGTGAGGAGGTGGTGCCCGTCTTGGAGCGGGCCCTGGAGCACCAGGGGCCGGTGATCATCGACTTCCACGTGAAGCAGGACGAGAACTGCTTCCCCATGGTGCCCCCGGGGGCGTCCCTACAGGAGACCATCGGCCTGCCCAAGGAGTACGTGGAGCTGGTGCACAAGCGCCAGACCATGGAGGTGAGGAGATGAGCAACGGCAGGGGCAACGGCCGACGCTTCCACACCATCATCGCTCTAGTAGAAGACCGGCCGGGGGTCCTCAACCGCATCGCCTCCAAGTGGCGGCAACGCGGGTTCAACATCGAGAGCCTGGCCGTGGGCCACTCCGAGACACCCGGGCTCTCCCGTATGACCTTGGTGGTGGATGCTAGCCACGACGCCGAGCAGGTGGTTAAGCAGCTGGATAAACTCATCGACGTGGTGGACATACGCGACGTCTCCGATGAGGACATCGTGGCCCGCGAGATGGCCCTCATAAAGGTGCGGTGCGATGCCGGCAACCGCAGCCACATCATCGAGGTGGTGGACATCTTCCGGGCCAACATCATCGACGTCTCTCCGGAGTCGGTCATCGTGGAGGTGACGGGGGACGAGGGGAAGATCGACGCCATCTTTGAGCTCCTGCGCCCCTACGGGGTCATCGAGATGGTGCGCACAGGGAGGGTGGCCATGCTGCGGGGCTCCGCAGCCTCCCACCCCCCCCTGCACGAGGAGTACGATCGCTATCCAGGCCAGGAGACATGGTAGGAGGCGGCCATGGCCAAGGTCTACTACGACCAGGACGCTGACCTGGGGCTGCTGCAGGGCAAGGCCATCGCTGTAGTGGGGTTCGGCTCCCAGGGCCATGCCCACGCCCTTAACCTGCGCGACACGGGCCTGGACGTGACGGTAGCCCTGTACGCGGGGTCCCCATCCTGGGGCAGGGCGGAGGAGGCGGGCCTGCGGGTGACCACGGTGGCGGAGGCCGCCCAGAAAGCGGACATCATCGTCATGCTGGCCCCCGACCAGGCCCAGCGCCACATCTATGAGGAGTCCATCCGGCCCCATCTACGGGCAGGCCAGATGCTCATGTTTGCTCACGGCTTCAACATCCACTATCACCAGATCCTGCCGCCCCCGGAGGTGGACGTGACCATGGTGGCCCCCAAGGGCCCCGGTCACCGACTGCGGGAGCTGTTCGTCCAGGGGCTGGGGACGCCTGCCCTCTTGGCTGTCCACCAAGACGCCTCTGGCAACGCCAAGGCCCTGGCCCTGGCCTACGCCAAGGGCATCGGCTGCACCCGCGCAGGCGTCATCGAGACCACCTTCGCCGAGGAGACGGAGACAGACCTGTTCGGTGAACAGGTGGTGTTGTGCGGAGGAGTCAGTGCCCTCATCAAGGCAGCCTTCGAGACCCTGGTGGAGGCCGGCTATCAGCCGGAGGTGGCCTATTTCGAGTGCCTACACGAGCTGAAGCTCATCGTGGACCTCATATATGAGGGGGGGCTCTCCTACATGCGCTACTCCGTCTCCGATACCGCTGAGTACGGGGACTACACCCGTGGCCCTCGCGTCATCGATGAGCATGTGCGCCAGACGATGAAGAAGATCCTGGAGGAGGTGCGCAGCGGCGAGTTCGCCCGGGAGTGGATATTGGAGAACCAGGCGGGTCGGCCAGTGTTCTTGGCCATGCGCCAACGCGACGCCCAGCACCCCATCGAGCAGGTGGGGCGGCAGCTGCGCAGCATGATGCCCTGGCTTAAGGGCACCAGATAGGAGGGCAAAGAGATGGGCAGGCCCAAGGCGAGCCAAGAGTTCATCGATATGCTCAACGAGGCCCTGGCGGAGGAGATGGCATCCATCTTCCAGTACATGTGGGACCACATCCTGGCGCGGGGCATGGAGAGCTTGGCCATTGCCGAGAAGTTCAAGGAGCTGGCCATGACGGAGATGCGCCACGCCTACATGCTGGCGGAGCGCATCGACCTGTTGGGCGGGGTCCCCACCACCCAGGTGGCCCCCATAAAGATCGGCGGCGACCTGCGCCAGATGGTGGAGGACAACCTCCAGCTGGAATACGAGGCCATCGATATGTACCGCCGCCTCATCAAGCAGGCGGAGAAGGAAGAAGACCCAGCTAGCCGCCGCCTGCTGGAGGAGATCCTCAAGGACACCGAGGAACACGCTCGCGACCTGGAGGCCCTTCTGGGGAAGTGATGGGTTATGGGACGGCGGCGTGACCTCAACCTTCCTAGGCCCCCTTCGGGCCCCTAGGGGCCTGAAGGGGGCATCCCCCGAGAAAATCACAGCCAAGTTCTTCAGGGAGGCTGATGGGCATGTCTGAGGACCGCGTATACATATTTGATACGACCCTGCGGGACGGGGAGCAGACCCCCGGTGTGGCCCTGGGCGTGGAGGAGAAGCTGGAGATCGCCCGCGCCCTGGAGAGGATGCGGGTGGACATCATCGAGGCCGGCTTCGCCGCCTCCTCCCCAGGCGACTTCGAGGCAGTGAGCCGCATCGCCAAGGAGGTGCGGGGGGCGGTCATTGCCACCCTCTGCCGGGCAGTCCCCGAGGACATCGACATAGGCTGGGAGGCCATCAAGGAGGCCGAGAGCCCACGCCTGCACGTCTTCATCTCCAGCTCCGATATCCACATCATGCACATGCTGGAGAAGGATAGGGAGCATGTGCTGGAGATGGCCCGCACCATGGTGGCGCGGGCGGCCAAGTACTGCCCCGACGTGGAGTTCTCGCCTCAGGACGCCACCCGCTCTGAGCCGGAATACGTCTTCCGCATGCTCAAGGAGGTCATCGACGCCGGGGCCACCACCGTGAATATCCCCGATACCGTGGGCTACGCCATCCCGGAGGAGTTCGCTGCCTTCATCAAGGCCATCCAGGAGAACGTACCCAACATCCACCGCGCCCGTATATCAGTCCACTGCCACAATGACTTGGGCCTAGCGGTGGCCAACTCCTTGGCGGCCATCAGGGCCGGGGCGCGGCAGGTGGAGGTGTGCGTCAACGGCATCGGCGAGCGTGGGGGCAACGCCGCTCTAGAGGAGGTAGTGATGGCCCTCAAGACGCGCAAGGACCTGTTCGGCCTCACAGTGGGGCTGGACACCACCCAGATCTACTCGGTGAGCCGCCTTGTCTCCCAGCTGACGGGGGTGCCGGTGCAGCCCAATAAGGCGATTGTGGGCGCTAACGCCTTCCGCCACCAATCGGGCATTCACCAGCACGGCATAGTTAAGCTGCGGGAGACATATGAGATCATAGACCCGCGGGAGATCGGCCTGCCCCGGGGCGGGATCATCGTCCTCAACAAGAACTCGGGCCGTCACGGCCTGCGCGCCCGCCTGCGGGAGCTGGGCTATGAGATGACGGAGGAAGAGCTGGACCACGTCTTTCGGGCCTTCAAGGAGCTGGCCGACAAGAAGGGCGAGATCGACGACCGTGACCTGGAGATGCTGGTAAAGGAGGAAAGGCGGGCCACTGTGGAGGTCTACAAGTTGGACCTCCTGCAGGTCTCCTGCGGCAACCGTCTGGTGCCCACGGCCACCGTCCGCCTCATCGGCCCCCAGGGGGAGGTGTTGCAGACCACGGCCACCGGCACCGGCCCTGTGGACGCCTCCTTCCAGGCCATCAACCGCCTGGTGGGGCTCCCCAACCGCCTGGTGGAGTATGAGGTCAAGAACGTCACTGAGGGGATCGACGCCCAAGGGGAGGTGACGGTGCGCATAGAGGTGGACGGGCGCACCTTCGTGGGTATCGGGTCCGACACCGATATCGTGGTGGCCTCGGCCAAGGCCCTCATGGACGCCCTCAACCGCGCCCTAACGCGCACGCCTCGTAGCGAGCAGACATGGGCCAATCCGTGAAGGAAAGGGGGCAGGCCATGACCGCTAAGACCATCTTCGAAAAGATCTGGGAGGCCCACGTGGTGCATGAGGAGGATGGGGAGGCCCTCCTCTATGTCGATTTCCACCTGGTGCACGAGGTGACCTCCCCTCAGGCCTTCGATGGCCTGCGGCTGGCTGGGAGACGGGTGCGGCAGCCGCAGCTCACCCTGGCCACCTGCGACCATAACGTCCCCACCTGGCCTGGCCGGCTGCCCATCACCGACGAGATATCACGGCGCCAGATAGAGGCCTTGGAACGCAACTGCCAGGAGTTCGGCATCACTTACTTTGGCCTCTTCTCTCCCAACCAGGGCATCGTTCACGTCATCGGGCCGGAGTTAGGCATCACCCAGCCAGGGATGGTCATCGTCTGTGGCGATTCTCATACTTCCACCCACGGGGCCTTTGGCGCCCTGGCCATGGGCATCGGCACCTCGCAGGTGGAGCACGTTTTGGCCACCCAGACCATAAGGATGAAGCGCCCTAAGACCATGGAGGTGCGGGTGGAGGGCCAGCTGCCCCGGGGGGTCACGGCCAAGGACGTCATTTTGGGCATCATCGGCCGTATTGGCGTGGACGGCGGTGTGGGGCACGTCATCGAATATACAGGCAGCGCCATACGCTCCCTCTCCATGGAGGGGCGCATGACCATCTGCAACATGAGCATCGAGGCCGGGGCCAGGGCGGGCATCATCGCTCCCGATGAGGTCACCTTCGCCTACCTAGAAGGGAGACCCTACGCCCCCAAGGGCAAGGCGTGGGAGGATGCCCTGGAGTACTGGCAATCCCTGCCCACCGACCCAGGCGCCCGCTACGACAAGGTGGTGGTGATAGATGCTTCCACCTTGGAGCCCTACGTCACATGGGGCACCAACCCTGGGCAGGTGGCGCCGGTGACGGGCCGTGTGCCCGACCCTTCCTCCTTCCCCACGGAGGCGGAGAGGGAGGCTGCCAGCCGGGCCCTCCAATATATGGGTCTGGAGCCGGGAACCCCCATCCAGGACATATGGGTGGACAGGGTCTTCATCGGCTCCTGCACCAACGCCCGCATCGAGGACCTGCGGGCGGCCGCCCAGGTGGTCCGTGGCAAAAAGGTGCACCCGCGGGTGCGGGCCATGGTGGTGCCCGGATCCACCCAGGTGCGCCTCCAGGCCGAGAGGGAGGGGCTGGACAAGATCTTTAAGGAGGCCGGGTTCGAGTGGCGAGAGGCGGGCTGCTCCATGTGCCTGGGCATGAACCCCGATATCCTTCAGCCCGGGGAGCGGTGCGCCTCCACCTCCAACCGCAACTTCGAGGGTCGCCAGGGGCGCGGGGGCCGCACCCACCTGGTGAGCCCACAGATGGCCGCCGCCGCTGCCATCGCTGGCCACTTCGTTGACATAAGAAAATGGGACTGGGAGGAATAGCCATGGAGCCCTTCCGGGTGCATCGAGGCATCGTCGCCCCCTTGGACAGGGCCAACGTGGACACCGACCAGATCATGCCCAAGCAGTTCCTGAAGCGCATCGAGCGCACAGGCTTTGGTGAGTTCGTCTTCTATGATTGGCGATGGCGTCCCGACGGCACACCCGAGCCCCAGTTCGTCCTCAACCGGCCGGAGTACGCTGGTGCTACCATCCTGGCCACGGGCCGCAACTTCGGGTGTGGCTCCTCGCGGGAGCACGCTGTTTGGGGGCTTATGGAGTTTGGGTTCCGGGCCATCGTCGCCCCCTCATTCGCCGACATCTTCTACGTCAATGCTGTCCAGAACGGCCTCCTGCCTGCGGTGGTGGACGAAGAGGTGGCCCAGGAGGTCATCCATAGGGCCCTGGCCCGTCCAGGCTATGCCCTCACCGTCGACCTGGAGCGCCAGCTCCTGTACGACGATGAGGGTCTAGAGGCGCCCTTCCACATCGAGCCGGGGGCTAGGATGCGCCTCCTCAACGGTTGGGATGACATCGCCCTCACCCTGCGGCACGAGGACAAGATCCGGGCCTATGAGGAGCGGCGTCCCTATTGGATGCCGCGCTTGTCATAAGGAGGGGCCATGGTGCGGGAGGTGTGGCGGCGTCTACGCGACCTGGGTACCCTGGTGGAGGACGAGCTGTATGAGCTCACCCAGGAGGAGGAGAGGGAGGAGGAGCCCCCTGGGCGCAACACGGTAGCGGTTTTGCTCAGCTCCTTCCTCACCTTATGGAAGGCCAGCGAGGCCAATGTAGTGGAGAGGGTGCTTGGGCTCTGGGGCCTCCTCTCGGCCCTCTGGCTTTTGGTGGTGGACCGCGGTATGGGGGTAAAGCGCACCCCCCTGCGTCTGGCAGCCCTGACGGGGGCCACTTTATGGTTCTTGCCGGGAGCCCTGGCCACATTGGCGTCGCTGCGCAACGTGGGGCTGGAGAACCTCCGCCGTCCCCGCCTGTGGCCCCTCCTGCTCATCTTTACAGCAGGGGGTCTTATAAGCTTTCGCGCTGTTTTTGGCGAGCTGGCCCGAGACAGGCTGCGACCGCAGAGGGGGAGGCCATGACGCGGCGTCGGCGCCCGAGCCTGGCGTCTTTTGTGTCCAACTGGCGCCGTTCGGAGTTGCCCTTTTGGGTGCGGTTGGGTGTGGCCCTGCGCAACATCATGGGGCGGGTGGCCTGGCCGCCGCGCAACTGCTGCGGCCAATACGGCCAGCCCGGCTGTTGAGCAAGCCCGTGACGGCCCCGTGAGGGCCGAAGGACTCTGAGGAAGGGACATGGGCACCTATCGCATCGTGGCCTTGCCTGGGGACGGGGTGGGCCCAGAAGTCATGGAGGCGGGGCTGCGCGTCCTGCGGGCAGTGGAGCGGCGCTTCGGGCACCGCTTCCTGGTGGAGGAGGACCTGGTAGGTGGCGCCTGCATCGACCGCCACGGGGTGGCCATCCGCCCCGAGACCCTGGAGCGGTGCCGACGGGCGCAGGCGGTGTTGCTGGCGGCGGTAGGCGGCCCCAAGTGGGACGACCCCGCGGCGCCGGTGCGGCCCGAGCAGGGGCTCTTGGCCCTGCGCAAGGGCTTGGGCCTGTTCGCCAACCTGCGGCCGGTGAGGGTCTACCCCTACCTGATGGGCGCCTCCACCCTGCGGCCGGAGGTGCTGGAGGGAGTGGACATGGTGGTGGTGCGGGAGCTGACGGGGGGCATCTATTTTGGACGACCCCAGCGCCAGTGGCGAAGTCGGCAGGGGCGGCAGGCGGTGGACACCCTCCGCTATTCAGAGCATGAGATCAGGCGCATCCTAAAGGTGGGGTTCGAGCTGGCCAGGGCCCGAAGGAGGCGTCTCACCAGCGTGGACAAGGCCAATATCCTGGAATCGTCGCGGCTGTGGCGGGCCATCGCCCAGGAGATGGCCCGCGAGTACCCCGACGTGGAGCTGCGCCACATGTTGGTGGACGCCTGCGCCATGCACCTCATCCGCCGCCCTGCTGACTTTGACGTCATCGTCACCGAGAACATGTTCGGCGACATCCTCACCGACGAGGCGGCAATGCTGGCGGGGAGCATGGGCATGCTCCCGTCCGCCAGCCTGGGCAGGCAGCGCCGCGATGGCACCGGCCTGGGGCTTTATGAGCCGGTCCACGGCTCCGCCCCCGACATCGCTGGGCAGGATGTGGCCAATCCCCTGGCCATGATCCTCTCAGTAGCTCTCATGCTTCGCCATTCCCTGGGGCTGCCTCGGGAGGCGGCGGCGGTGGAGAGAGCGGTGGAGGAGGTGCTACGGGCTGGCTACCGGACCATGGACATCGCTCATGAAGGGAGTGTGGTGGTGGGAACGCAACGTATGGGCGAGCTGGTGGCGTCGGCTCTGGAAGAGAGGTGAAGGTAATGCAGGTGGAGATCTACGATACGACGCTGCGTGATGGCACCCAGATGGAGGGCATCTCCCTCTCGGTGGAGGACAAGCTGAAGATCGCCCGCAAGCTGGACGAGCTGGGCGTCCACTACATCGAGGGAGGGTGGCCAGGCTCCAACCCCAAGGACGCCGAGTTCTTCGTGCGCGCCCGCTCTCTGAGCCTGCGCAACGCCAAGCTGGCGGCCTTTGGTTCCACCCGCCGCCCCGGGGTGCGGGCGGAGCAGGACGCCAACCTGCGGGCCCTGGTGGACGCCGGGACGCCGGTGGTCACCATTGTGGGCAAGGCCCATCTGCGGCACGTTACCGAGATCCTGGAGACCACCCCCGAAGAGAACTTGAGCATGATCGCTGATTCGGTGCGATACCTGCGGGCCCACGGCCTCACCGTCTTCTTCGATGCCGAGCACTTCTTCGATGGCTACTTTTATGACCCTGAGTACGCCCTACAGTGTCTGCGCACTGCCGCCCAGGCGGGGGCAGAATGCGTGGTCCTGTGCGATACCAACGGCGGCACCATCACCTCCAAGGTCTATCAGGTGGTGAAGGAGGTGGTGGCCCAGATGCCTGTGCGGGTGGGCATCCACGCTCACAACGGGGCTGACCTGGCGGTGGCCAACTCCCTGGCGGCAGTGGAGGCTGGGGCTACCCACGTGCAAGGGGCGGTCAACGGCTACGGCGACATGTGTGGCAACGCCAATATTATCAGCATCATCGCCAACCTCAAGCTGAAGATGGGCATCCATGTGGTGACGGACGAGCAGCTGAAGAAGCTCACGGAGGTGTCACGCTTCGTCTCAGAGGTGGCCAACTTGCCGCCCAACCCCCGCCAGCCCTATGTGGGTTCGGCAGCCTTCGCTCACAAGGCTGGCCTCCACGCCGCTGGGGTAGCCAAGGCCCCTTGGTCCTACCAGCATATCGACCCTGCCCTGGTGGGCAACGAGACACGCTTCCTCGTCTCTGAGCTGTCAGGGAGCCATGGCCTGTTGGCCAAGCTGCGCGAGCAGGGGATAGAGATAGACCGGCAAGAGGCCCGACGCATCCTGGAGCAGGTCAAGCTCATGGAGAGCAAAGGCTATCAGTACGAGGGGGCGGAGGCCTCCCTAGAGCTGCTGGCCCGGCGACAGCGCCCTGGCTATGAGCCCCCCTTCGAGCTAGTGGACTTCATGGTGGTGGAGCGCCGCCATCACGGCCCCGGGGAGCGGGATATGCTATCGGAGGCCATGGTGAAGGTGCGGGTGGGGGACCAGGTCATCCATACCGCCGCCGAGGGCAACGGCCCCGTCAATGCCTTGGACGCCGCTGTGCGTAAGGCCCTGGTCCAGTTCTACCCCAGCTTGGAGGCTGTACGGCTGGTGGACTACAAGGTGCGCATCATCGACCCTGGCCAGGGCACCGCTGCCTCAGTGCGCGTCCTTATCGAGTCCACCGATGGCCAGGACAGCTGGACCACGGTGGGGGCCTCCACGGACATCATCGAGGCATCATGGTTGGCCTTGGCCGACAGCCTCGAATATTGGCTGGTGAAACGAGGAGCCGACAGGGTTAGTTAACGAGAATGAGAATGTTAGGCCCCGTGGACATGGCTTTGGTTGACCATAATGCAAAAGGGTTGCCTTCGCGGGCGGCTTCTGCTATAGTGTGGCCCGATGCCGGAGGTCACTATTGCGGTTGGAGGGAAGCCGTGGTTGTGGTGATGAATTTCCCCAAATGCCAGAAGTGTGGCAACGGTGACCTGGTGCCCTTGTCCGACTATGGCGGTCAGGGGGCCGCAGTTTATTTCAAGGCCTGGGTGTGCACCAACCCCACCTGTGGCTTTAACATAAAGATCCGCAACGGCGATCTCTATCTGGAGGAGCCCATCAACAACGGCTCTGGGCACTCGCCACGGTTGCGTGTGTGAGTGGGCCTGGGGTGATGAGAGCCCCCTCAGGGTTCCCACGCCAGTGGGGTGGGGGCTATCATGGCCCAAATGTCGGCCCATCATCTGGGAGTTAGGAATAACTTTGGCCTGGCCGATGTGGTGACGGCCATGGGGGAGCTCTGGCGCCGACGGGAGCTCCTCTGGCACATGACCATACGGCATCTGCGAGGCCAATACAAGCAGTCCATCCTCGGGTATGCCTGGACGGTGGTAAACCCCCTGAGCCAGATGCTCATCCTTACCTTCGTCTTCTCCCATTTGGTGCGCATCCAGACGCCAGGGGTCCCTTATGCCCTCTTTCTACTCATGGGGCTTTTGCCCTGGAACTTCTTCGCCGCTGCCATATCCTCGGCCACGGGCAGCGTGGCGGGGGCGGCCAGCCTGGTGACCAAGGTTTACTTCCCGCGGGAGATACTGCCCATAGCGGCCATCCTGACCAAGGTGGTCGATCTGGCGGTGGGGATGGCCATCCTGGCGGGGCTCATGGCCTATTTCGGCCATCCGCCGGCCTGGACTTCGGTGTGGGTGCCCCTGCTGTTCCTTATCCAGCTAGTGTTCACAGTGGGCTTGGCCCTGCCATTGGCGGGGCTAAACCTTTACTTTCACGACGTGAGCTTCCTCGTGGGGGTGGCCCTCACCTTATGGTTTTATCTAACCCCAGTGCTCTATCCTGTGGACGTGGTGCCTGCTCGCTACGAGTGGCTGTTCAGCGCCAACCCCCCCGCCCTGTTCATCGAGGCTTATAGGCGGGTGGTCCTGCAGGGGATAAGCCCGGGCACCGAAAGGCTCCTTATGGGGCTGGGCATCTCGGTGGCCACCTTCCTGGTGGGCTACTATCTTTTTAAGAAGATGGAGCCGGGCTTTGCCGACAGCATCTGAGGTCATACGTCTCGAGGGCGTCAGCAAAGAGTTCCGGCGCCAGAAGGGCCGGACGCTGCGGGAGCTGGTGGCCTGTCTCATGGCCGGCCAGCCCTTCTGGGAGCCCTTCTACGCCCTGCACGACGTGACCATCTCCGTTGCCAAGGGGGAGACCTTGGGCATCATTGGCCGCAACGGCAGCGGCAAGAGCACCATCCTGAAGATCATCGCCGGGGTTACAGCGCCTACCGGAGGCCGCGTCTATGTGAGGGGTCGGGTCTCGCCCCTCATCGAGCTGGGGGCCGGCTTCCACCCCGACCTGACGGGGCGGGAGAACGTCTTCATGAATGCCTCCATCCTGGGTATGAGCAACGCCCAGATTCGGGAGCGGTTCCAGGACATCGTCTCCTTCGCCGAGCTGTGGGATTTCATCGATATGCCCGTCAAGCGCTACTCCTCGGGCATGTATGTGCGGTTAGGTTTTGCTGTGGCCGTCCACTGCGAGCCGGACATCCTGCTGGTGGACGAAGTGCTAGCGGTGGGGGACCTGGCCTTCCAGGAGAAGTGCCTACAAAAAATGCGGGAGTTCCAAGAGCGGGGGGTGACCATTGTCCTGGTCAGCCATTCCCTGGACATGGTTCAGGAGTTCTGTCACCGCGTCATCTGGTTGGACGAGGGCCGGGTGAGGGCGGAGGGGCCGCCAGAGGCGGTGATCCCCCTCTATAGGGAGGCGGTGCTGGGCCACCAGATGGCCCAGGAAGCGCATCTGCAACCTCCTTTCGGGCCGTAACCAGTCCACTATTCCCTTGACAGGGCAACATGGCCTGCGGGTAGCCTGCGTGCGTGGTAGTGTGGCCATCATGTGGACAAAGATAGTAAAGACTATCCTTGGCGCTCTGCTCGGCCTGGTGGCGTTGGCGGCAGCTTGCGTTCCCTCCACGGATCTGGGGACGGAGGTGATGGGGAGGGAGGTGGCCTATGTGCGTTTTGGTTCAGGGGAGGACGTCATCGTGGTGGCCCCCGTGCATGACCCGGTACATGGGCGGGAGGTGGCCCGCATCCCCCATGCCCCTGGCTGGGGCATTAGCGCGTCCCTCTCCCCTGATGGGCGATGGGTGGCCTACGTGGCCCTGCCCATCTGGGCTCCCCAGCCGGCCAAGGACATCTCCACGGCTGGAGAGGTGTGGTTGCTGTCCCTAGACACCGGGGAGAGGAGGCTGTTGGCGAGGGGAGCCGATGTACGCCTGGCCCCTATCTGGAGCCCCAGGGGCGACCATGTGGCCTTCCGCGCTGTGGAGCAGGGCGAGCTGGTGGCGCTGTGGGTAGGGTATATCGCCACGGGGGAGGCGAGGCCTTGGGCCCGGCTGCCCAGCGCCTCCCCCTTGGGCTTCTCTGCCGACGGGCGCACCCTGTATGTGGTTCAGGGCGGTTCCCTCCTCGGCATAGGCGAGTCGGCGGAGATGGGCCACGCCCCGCCTCAGGTCCCCGAAGGGGAGGTAAAGGAGTGGAGTATCTCCCCTCAGGGAACGCACGTGGCCGCTGTAGTTTATAAGGGCGGGCGGTGGTCCCTGTGGGTGCTGGAGTTGACCTCTAGCACCTGGATGAAATGGTGGCAAGGAGGGTGGGACCCTATCTTTAGGCCCACCTGGGACCCCGATGGCCGGACCCTGGCCATAGGCGTTGCCTCCTCATCTGAGGGCCACGGCGTGATGGTGGTGCCAGCGGAAGGGCCTCCGCGACAACTTACGGCCCCTTCCCACGGCTTCGATGTGCCCTTAGCTTGGACGCCCGACGGCGTCGCTCTTCTAGTGGCCCACTACGCCTCCTACCCGGTGCAGCAGGAGCCAGCGCTGGGGCTGGTGACGGCCCAAGGGGCCAGGGCCACCCTTATGGGCGGAAGGGGCGTCATCGTTTTGGGCTGGACTTCGTCCCGGGGGAGGGGGCCATGAGGAGGCTCGCCTTGTGGGGCGCTCTGGTGACCGTGGCCCTGATGTCGTCCATGGGGTGGCCGCGGGTGGCACATGCCACCCACCTATGCGGCAGCACTGGCAGCACCTATGGAGCTTTCTCCTTCGAGACCTATGAGGCTGCCGATTGGCCTTGGCTGTATTTGCGCACCATGGAGCTGGCAGGCGCCAATGCCCTCTTCCCCGATATCCCAGACTTCGCCCTGCCTTCCCTGGAGACGGGGCCCCGTTTGGCGGGCTCCTCTCGCCTCATAAGCCCCTACATCCCGCCGGTAATACTTAAGGCCATCGGTTGGATCGAGAGCGGCCTATGGCAAGCAGCCGCCTCAGTGGACTATGGCCAGGTGGGGCCGGCGCTGGTTTCCCACGATTGTGGCTACGGGATTATGCAGGTCACCACAGGCATGCAGAATACCACGGGCATCCCGGCCCTCCGGCAGGCCATGATCGGTGGGCACTTCGCCTTCAACATCGCCGAGGGTGCCAGGCTCTTGGCCTCTAAGTGGAACCTGGCCCCCGAGATTCGACCTTTGGTGGGAGAGCGGAATCCCCGCATCATCGAGGACTGGTATTACGCTATCTGGAGCTATAATGGCTTCGCCTACGTCAACCACCCCAATAACCCAGCCTACGACCGGTTGCGTCCCCCCTACCGCTGCGACGGCACCCAGAGCCGCACTAGCTACCCATACCAGGAGCTAGTGCTAGGGTGTATTTCTCACCCTCCTCAGGTGAATGGGAAGAGCCTCTGGACCCCCACCTCTGTCTCGTTGCCCGATTACAGCAGCGCGGCCTTCAGTCAGGAGGCATGGCGAGCATGTGTTGTGGACGGCAACTGCGCTGCCATGGATATCCCCACCCCTGGTCGCACCCAGACGCCTACCCCCACGCCCACCATCACACCTAGCTCCACCCCTACGCCCACTCCAACCTTCGCCCCCACGCCTACTGCTACGCCGAGACCCACCCCCAGCCCGAGCCCTACCGCCACCCCCACCCCTCCCATCAACCGTGAAGCGCTGCTGGGCCGGCCAGAGATGGCTGCCTCGGTGACTACTGTGAAGTTGGGGCCAGTAACGGGGCTGGCCAAGGCACCCCTCACCCTGGAGAACCGTGGGACGGGGCTTCTGGCCTGGCTGGCCACCTGGGACCGCCCCTGGCTCAAGGTCGTCCGCCGCCAGGGCAATGAATGCACCGATGAGATGCGGTATCAGGGGGTGGCTTTGGGCGTTGATCTGGGCGGCAAGCCCTCCCAGCTCTGTGTAGCGGTTGACGCCACAGGTCTGCCCCAGGGGACCCACTACGCCACCATCACCTTCCAGACGCTATACGCCACCACGAAGACGCTCCAGGTGCAGGTGGAGGTGACGGTGCCCCAGCGCGCATCGCCCCCTGTCACCGACGGCAAGCCCAGATGGTTCTATCCCTTCATCCCCGAAGCGCAGAAGGCCTTCGGCATGACGGGCGACATCCCCGTGCCTGCCGACTACGATGGCGATGGACGGGTTGACATGGCCGTCTTCCGCCCTAGCGAGGGGCTGTGGATTGTCAATGGCGGGCCAGTGGTGCGGCTGGGGGCAGCAGGCGACATCCCTGTTCCTGCTGACTACAACGGCGATGGGCGCGTGGATATGGCCGTCTTCCGCCCTAGCCAAGGGTTGTGGATCATGCAAGACGGGACGGTGGTGAAGTTCGGTATCCCGGGGGACATCCCTGTTCCTGCCGATTACAACGGTGATGGGCGGGCGGATATAGCAGTCTTCCGCCCCTTCCCCTCCGACTGGCCCGATGGCATGTGGTTCATCCCTGGGGTGGGCAACTTCAAGTTTGGCATACGGGGGGACATCCCTGTTCCTGCCGATTACAACGGTGATGGGCGGGCGGATATAGCAGTCTTC
Organism: Dehalococcoidia bacterium; assembly: GCA_032249735.1. Taxonomy (GTDB): domain Bacteria; phylum Chloroflexota; class Dehalococcoidia; order SM23-28-2; family HRBIN24; genus JAVVHA01. Next base: position 73,026 of record JAVVHA010000005.1, read on the forward strand.
CGCCCCTTCCCCTCCGACTGGCCCGATGGCATGTGGTTCATCTGGGGCAGTGGGGCATATAAGTGGGGCGTCCAGGGCGATATTCCCGTGCCCGCCGACTACTTCGGCCAGGGGAAGGTTCTTATCGGCGTGTTCCGGGCAGAGGGGCAGGGCCCATCGGTAGTGAGCACGTATCAGTCTCGGAAGGCCGTCATCAGCGTGATGCAGCCGCGGTGAAGGAGATGGCTGACCTCCCTTTAGTGGCGGTCATAGTGGTCAATTGGAACGGCCTGGCGGACACCGAGTCCTGCCTGCGCTCGGTTTTGGCATCCGACTATCCTCGCCTGCATGTGCTAGTGGTGGACAACGGTTCGGACGGTGACGATGTCGCTGCCCTACGTCGCCGCTTCGGCGACAGGATAGAGGTGGTGGAGGCGGGACGCAACTTGGGATATGCCGGGGCATGCAATCTGGGGATGGCGCTGGCCCTGGCCCGCGGGGCGGAGGCGGTGCTGCTTCTCAACAATGATGCCACAGTAGCGCCCGAGTGCATTACTGAGCTTGTGAAAGCGGCCTCCTCCCTGCCCGATGCCGCTGCCCTTTGCCCCAAGATCTACTTTTCCGAAAGGCCGAACATCATCCAGTCCACCGGGGGAAAGGTCAATATGTGGCTAGGTAGGTCCCGCCAGGTGGGCAGGGGGGAGGTGGACAGAGGCCAGTGGGACCGATTGCAGGAGCGGGACTATGCCGATGGGGCGTGCATGCTCATCACCAAGAGGGCCCTTACAGCGGTAGGACCCCTGGACGAGGAGTACTTCGCCTATTGGGAGGAGACGGACTGGTGCTTTCGGGCGCGGGAGCTGGGCTTCCGTTGCTATTATGTGCCCGCAGCGCGGGCCTGGCACCGGGGCAGCTCTTCCTTTTCCCGCTCTCGCTACTGGTTCTACTATCGGCGGGGGGCCATTATGTTCTTGCGCAAACGGGCGCGTCCCCTCCAATTGGTCACCGCCCTCCTATACCATGTGCTGTTGCTGGCGCCCTTCTATGTACTGCGGCGCCCCTGGGGGCTGGGGCGGCTGCTAGTGGAGGGGCGGGCTATCCTCTGGCACTTAGGACGTCGGGTGGCGAAAAGGCCCCTCCACTCCACCCTCCCTAGATAAGGGAGAGGAGCCCCTTGCGCAAAACCGTCGACATCCGCCGCCGACGGTCGGTGGTAGGAGGGTGGGACAAGGCCTCCACCAGCCCTTTCATGCCATTCTGAGCGCATATGACCAGCCGTCCTAAGCAGGGGTCACGGAGATAGGAGCTGGGCCACACCAACCCCAAGGCAAACAGGGCGCCGATGATGCCATCCCGCTCAACCGCGCTCTCGCAGATGATGTGGTCGGCCATGGCCAGCTGCAGGTGGTATCGGGCCCGCTCCTTTGGGCGTAACGTCTCCTCCAACCAGCGGGTGGGCCAAGGGCGCGTATCCAGGATAAGGCGCTTGGGGCTAAAGAAGGCTCGCACCGGTAGCAGGGGGGCGGCGACAGCCTGGCACCCTTCACCCGTCCTCACCTGCACGTCCAGCCAGGGGGCCAGTTGGGCAGCGAAGGCCTCTGCCCAGCCTTGGCCTTGCGGCCCCAGTGATGGCCAGGGGCCTCTTAGGGCCAATACCTTCATAGACCTTTCCTCAGGATGCGGGCTAGGCGCGAGGCGACCCTCTGTGGGGCCCTGGCTAACCAAGGGGCCTCTCCCTGAGTCACCTCTCGCAGGGCGCGGGTGGCCAGATAGTTGAGGGCCCAGGGGAATACCTCTCCCCAAAGGCGGCCGTGGCGCGGACGGGCTGGGGGGCGAGCGATGCGGCAAAAATCGATGAGGGGTGTCATGGCTTGCTCCCAGGTGAGCCGCTGGCGCACCTGCTGGATGCGCTTCCGGATGCGCTCCTGGCCCTCCTGGTCATCCAACAGGGAGCGAATGGCGTGGGCCATAGCTATCGGATCGCCTGGAGGGACGGCAAGCCCCAACCCCTCTTGCTCGATCATCTTGGCAAGGGTGTCCCCCTTGGTGCAGATAATGGGGACGCCCGCCCACAGCAGGTCCATGAAACGGGTGCGAAAGGAGTAGTAGGTCTCCAGATGGTCGCTATATGCGCAGACGCCAGCATCCGCCTCCAGGAGGTAGTCCGGCACATCGTCATAGGGGACCCATCCGAACTCGAAGAAGACGGTGGAGCCGTAGAGCCCCAGCTCTTTGGCCGTGTCGATGGCGGAGCGGAAGCGACGGCCCCAGCCCAGGGCAGGCACGTTGGGATAGGTGGCCCCAAGAAACAGGGCCTTGATATCGTCCCTTTCCTGCGCCAGGTGGTGGAGGGCCAGCAGAAAGGTGTCGGGATCGTACCAGTCGGTAGTGCCCCCGTTCCAAATGAGGAGCTTATCGGTGGGGCGGATACCAGGGTAGACGCCCTTGACCACTTGGCGGCGCTTCTGGGGGGCCTGGGGGCGGAGGCCATGGGGGGCTACCGCCACGGGGCGTCTCAACCCTAAGGCCCTCAGCGCTCCCAGATAGCTGAGGCGCTGACGCTCGTTGGCACAAAGGACCAGGTCGGCCACGGCCAACTGAAAGGCGATATAGGCCCGCCGCTCCAGCCATACCAGGTCACGCGTTAGGCCTTGCTCCTGGTGCACCGTCACCTCCATCCACTCGGCGAAGTACTGGGCGAAGAGATCCACCACCACCAGCTTGTGCGCGCAAAGGGATGCAAGACGCACTGGGAGGAAGTTGGCCACCACGACGTCTGCGTCCTGGGCCGCCCACAGCAGAGGGCGCTCCCCATAAGGGTAAGGCTTCACCTTCTCTGGGAAACCCTGCAGGCGCGTGTCCACCTTGGGGGCGGCCAAAGTGATACGGGCATGAGGGAGGGCCTGGGCTAGGGCCTGAGCCATGTGGAAGGCCCTTATGCCAGGGGCAGACATACGCTGGCCTACATCGCCAGGGCTGATGATGAGGACGCGTATGGACATGGACGGAAACCCCTTTGCCGCGTCCCAGTGTCCCTAGTGACGCGGTGAAGGTCAAGGCATGTTCCCTACCTGAATGATGGCCCATACTTCTGCCTCTTCCACTGGAGGCCGTGCGGGGAGCCTTGGCTATCGGCGTTATTGACGGATTCTTGGCGGCGAGGTATAGTTGGAGAGGCGGGCCGCGGTCATCGTGGTGATGACGTGAGAGAGGGCCTGCGGCTCCTCGACCTGCCTCGGCAACGCCTTCCCCGTGGACGTGTGTTCGTTATACCGGAACGCTGCAAGGAGTGTTTATTCTGCATCGAGTTCTGCCCTAGACAGGTGTTGGTAAAGTCGCCCCATATCAACAGCAAGGGTTACCACTATCCCATGGTGGCACCTGGTAAGGAGAACGACTGCGTCCACTGCCAGTTCTGCTCCCTGGTATGCCCTGAGATGGCCATCTACACCGAGGAGGTGGGGGCGTGAGGGAGAGGCGGCCGCGGGTGCTCACCGGCCAGCACTTCATGTCCGGCGATCACGCTATTGCCGAGGGTGCCCTGGCTGCTGGCTGTAGCTTCTTTGCTGGCTATCCCATCACCCCCTCCACGGAGATAGCGGAGCGGCTGGCCACGCGATTGCCAGAGGTGGGGGGCATGTACATCCAGATGGAGGATGAGCTGGGCAGCATGGCGGCCATCCTGGGGGCAGCCTGGGGCGGGGCGCGGGCCATGACTGCCACCTCCGGCCCCGGCTTCACCCTCATGATGGAGAACATCGGCCTGGCAGCGATGACGGAGACCCCCTGCGTTGTGGTAAACGTCATGCGGGGAGCCCCCTCCACCGGTCTCCCCACCCTGGTGGGCCAAGGCGATGTCATGCAGGCCCGCTTTGGCTCCCATGGTGATTACGAGCTGGTGGCTTATTGTCCTTCCTCCTGCCAGGAGGCCTTCGACCTCACAGTCCTGGCTTTCAACACCGCCGACCTCTACCGTATCCCTGTCATCATCTTGGCCGACGAGGTGGTGGGGCACCTTACGGAGAAGGTGGTCATCCCCCCGCCGGAGCAGATCCCGCGTGTGGAGCGTAAGGCCCCACCCAGCGGGCCTAGTCCTCACCTACGCCTATATGAGCCGGATGATGACCTCATCCCTCCCATGCCTCCGGTGGGAGAGGGATATCGCGTTCACGTCACCGGCTTGACCCACGACGAGCGGGGCTACCCAGCAACCCAGGCCGAGGCCCATGAGCGGCTGGTCAAGCGCTTATGCGAGAAGATCCGCAGACACGCTCGGGCCATTGTCCGGTACGAGGAGGTACTCACTGAAGATGCGGAGGTGGTGCTGGTGGCCTATGGCTGCACAGCCCGCTCCGCTTACCGCGCCATCCAGCTAGCGCGGGAGAGGGGGATCCAGGTTGGGCTTTTCAGGCCTATCACCCTTTGGCCTTTCCCTGAGGAGAGGATGGCCCAGTTGGCCCAGAAGGCGGAGGTGGTGGTGGCCGAGCTGAACATGGGCCAGATGGCCCGGGAGGTGGAAAGGGTTATCCATAAGCCTGTGGTGCGAGTTAACCACCCTGGAGGCACCATCTTGCGCCCGGAGCTCATCCTGGAAGGCATCATGGAGGCTGCGTCGTGAACGAGAGCAGAGTAGCCACCCAACCTGAGGCGCCTCCCCTGTCCTTGCCATCCCTGGGGGAGGTCATCGCTACCCATCACCCCCTCAACAGTTATATTCGGGTGGACCGCTTTCCCCACATATGGTGTCCTGGGTGCGGGCTGGGCATTGTCCTTACGGCCTTTGTGCGGGCCATGCTGGCCTCGGGCATACCACCTGAGAAGCACGTATGCGTCTCCGGCATCGGCTGCACGGGGCGTATAGCTGGCTATCTGAACCTGGACAGCTTTCACACTACTCACGGCCGGGCTATCCCTTTCGCTACTGGCCTTCATCTGGTGCGCCCAGACCTAGAGGTGACAGTCATAAGCGGCGATGGCGACCTTTTCGCCATAGGGGGCAACCATTTCATCCACGCTGCCCGCCGCAACTTGGACATCAATGTCATCTGTGTCAACAACTTCAATTATGGTATGACGGGGGGGCAGTTGGGCCCCACCACCCCCTTGGGGGCCTTCTCCACCACCAGCCCTCACGGCAACTATGAGCCCCCCTTCAACCTTCCCCTGCTAGCGGCGGCAGCCGGGGCGGTGTTCGTGGCCCGCTGGACGGTGCTACATGCCCGTCAGCTGGAGCGCGCCATCCTACGGGCCATGAAGAAGAGGGGATTCGCCTTCATCGAGGTCCTCTCCCCCTGCCCCGTGGGGTTCGGCAAGGTCAACGACGTGGGGGAGGGCGTGGATGAGATGTGGCTCTACCGGCGGCAGTGCATCGTCCGCCACGATGCGCCCCTGGAGGAGCTGGAGATCCGCCTCGAAAAGGGGCAGCCCATCATCCTGGGCAACTTCGTGGATAGGGAGCGCCCCGTTTATAGCCCCCTGGGGAGGGAAGAGGATGTACCAGGAGATTAGGCTGGCCGGGTTTGGAGGCCAGGGCATCGTCTTGGCCGGCTATCTGCTGGGGAAGGCAGCTGCCGTTTATGATGGCAAGAATGCTGTCCTCACCCAGTCGTATGGACCAGAGGCACGTGGTGGGGCCTGCACGGCCGAGCTCATTATCAGCGACGAGGAGATCTATTACCCCCTCGTGTCACGGCCCCATGTACTGGTGCTCATGTCCCAGGAGGCCTTCCATAAGTACGGGCCCTCAGTGCGGGAGGAGGGGGTGGTCATCCGCGATAGCGACCTGGTCCAGACCAACACCCAGGGAGAGCGCATCTACCGTGTGCCCTTTACCCGCCTGGCCGAGGGGCTGGGATCCCGCATGGTGGCCAACGTGGTGATGCTAGGCTTCCTGGTGGCGGTGACAGGGTTGGTGACCCCTCAGGCCATGGAAGAGGCCATCCGTACCTCGGTGAGAGAGCGGTTCGTCTCTCTTAACTTGAAAGCCTTTCATAGGGGCTTGGCTTATCCCCGGGAGGGGGTGGTGGCGTGAGCGACCGCGTGCTGGTCATCGGCGGTGGCATCGCGGGCATCCAGGCTGCTCTGGATCTGGTTGAGTCGGGGGCCAAGGTAACCTTGGTGGAGAAAGGGGCCACCATCGGGGGTAAGATGGCTGTGCTGGACAAGAACTTCCCCACCTTGGACTGCTCCATCTGCATCGAGGCCCCCAAGATGTCGGAGGTGGGGCAGCACCCCAATATCGAGCTGTTGCGCCTGGCCCAGGTGGAGGCTGTGGAAGGGGAAGCCGGGGCGTTCACAGTGACCATCCGCCAGCGGGCAGACTTCGTGACCGATGTATGCACAAGATGTGCCGAGTGCGTTCCTGTCTGCCCTGTGTTATTGCCCAATGAGTATGAGGCCGGCATCGCCTCTCGCAAGGCCATTTACACCCCCATCCCCCAGGCCGTCCCGGGGCCTTACGTCATCGATCTGGAGCACTGCCTCAATGAGCCGCCCAATTACTTCCCCTGTGACCGCTGCTACCAGGCCTGTAGCCCAGGGGCCATCGACTTCTTCATGCCTCTCGAGCGGGTGGTGCGTCGGGAGGTGGCCGCCATCATAGTGGCTACCGGGTTTGAGATGTTGGACCCCTCTCTTATGCCCGAGCTGGGATATGGTCGTCATCCCGATGTCCTTACCTCTCTGGAGTTTGAGCGGCTTCTGACCTCTGCTGGGCCTACGGGAGGGGAGATCGTTTGCCCTTCCGATGGGCGCCATCCTCACAGCATTCTGTTCGCCCTGTGCGTGGGCTCCCGCGACCGGCGGTTCTTCCGTCACTGCTCCCGCTTCTGCTGCATGTATTCTATTAAGCACGCCTTCCAGGCCGTGGATCACGGGGTGGCCGACGTGCGAGTCATGTACATGGATGTGCGGGCCTATGGCAAGGGGTTTGATGCCTTCTTCCACCGCACCCGTGAGAGGGGGGTGCAGTTCATCCGTGGTCGTCCGGCCCTTGTTCAGCCCAACGGGCGTGGGCTAGAGGTCCGTTTTGAGGACACAGTGACGGGCTCCTTGGAGACCATGACGGTGGACATGGTGGTGCTGGCGCCGGCGGTGCGCCCTCCCCAAGACCTGCGCCAATTGGCCCAGGTGCTGAAGGTGGACGTGGATGAGGATGGCTTTCTGGCGGCCTGGGAGATGCGGGGTGGGCTCATCGCCACCTCCCGGCCTGGCATCTACGCTGCAGGGTGTGCCACTGGCCCTAAGGATATCCCGGACAGCGTGGCTGAGGCATCAGCAGCCGCCGCCGCTGCCCTCGCCCACTTGTCGCGGCGGTCATGGCCTGAACCGCCGCAGGTAGAGCCCATTACTGAGCTTCATCCGCCACGCATCGGTGTCTTCGTCTGCCATTGTGGGTCTAACATCGCTGGGGTCGTGGATGTGGCCAGGGTGGCCCAATATGCCCGCACGCTGCCAGACGTGGTCCATGCCCAAACTCAGATGTTCAGCTGCGCCAGCGATACGCAGGAGGAGATAGTGCGCCTTATTCGAGAGAAGGGGCTTAACCGGGTGGTGGTGGCCGCTTGCTCGCCCAAGACCCACGAACCTATCTTCCGTAGGGTTCTGGTGCGGGCGGGCCTCAACCCCTTCCTGCTGGAGATGGTGAACCTGCGCAATCAGGACTCCTGGGTCCATGGCGATTACCGTGAGGAGGCCACCATTAAGGCCATGGACATGGTGCGCATGGGGGTGGACAAGGCCCGCCTCCTGGAGCCATTGGAGATAGGAGGCACCCCGGTGGTCAGGCGAGCCTTGGTGGTGGGAGGCGGCATCGCTGGCATGACAGCGGCCATCAACCTGGCTCGTCAAGGCTATGAGACCCATCTGGTGGAGAAAGAGAGGCACCTAGGAGGGCTGCTTCGCCGGCTGCGGGAGGTGGCCCCTGCAGGTTTGGACGCCCACGCCCTTCTGGAGACCAAGGAGCGGGAGCTGGCTGAGGCTGGCGTGCATGTCCATCTGGGCACCGAGGTGGAGGTTATCAGTGGGCATGTGGGCAACTTCCATGCTCGTCTTTCCTCCGGTGAGGAGTTGGACGTAGGGGCGGTCATCTTGGCTACGGGGGCCGTGCCCTATCAGCCCACCCAGTTTGGCTACGGTCACATCCCCCAAGTGGTGACCAATCTGGAGTTAGAGACCATGGACGAGGTTCCAGGGCAAAGGGTGACCTTTGTAGCCTGCGTGGGCTCCCGCACCGACACCAGAGGTTGCTCTCGTTACTGCTGCCAAAGCATGATGGCCCAGGCCCTGCGCCTGCGTCGCCAGGGCAAGAAGGTACGCATCCTCTACAAAGACATACGCACCTTCAGCCGTCAGGCGGAGGAGCTGTATGAGGAGGCCATGCGTGCTGGCGTCCAGTTCATCCGGTACGACCCCGAAAAGAGCCCTGAGGAGGTCATCATCTTCCGGGATGGGGAGGTAATGGTCCACGACACTCTTTTGGGAGAGACACTGCGGGTACCCACTGACCTATTGGTGTTGGTAGTGGGTTTGAACCCTGCGGAGAACCCTGTGGCCCAGCAACTGAAGGTGCCTCAAAGCGAGGACGGCTTCCTTCTGGAGCTCCACCCCAAGCTAGGGCCCGCCGAGGCCCCGTTCCCGGGCATCTATCTGGCAGGCACGTGCCAGGCGGCCAAGGACGTGCGGGAGGCGGTGGCCCAGGGGCTGGCAGCGGCGGCCAAGGCCGGGCGCATCCTGGCCAAGGAGACCATCGAGAAGGATCCCCTCACTGCCAGGCTCATCGAGGATAGGTGCATCTATTGCGGCCGTTGTGTGCCTGTCTGCCCCTTTGGGGCCATCGAGATGTTGGGCCCCATTAAGCAGGGCCCCCTGCGCATCATTGAGGCAGCCTGCCAGGGGTGCGGGGCCTGCGCCGCCGAGTGCAACTTCGATGCCATCCTAATGCCATACTTCACCAAGGAGCAGATCATGGCCCAGATCGAGGTCGCCTTGGCCGAGCGGCCGCAGGAAAAGGTGCTGGTGTTCGCCTGCAACTGGTGCTCCTATGCCGGAGCCGACCAGGCGGGCATCGAGAAGATCCAGTATCCCCCATCGGCTCGCATTATCCGCACCATGTGCTCGGCGCGGGTGGAGGAGGACTTCATCGCCCGCGCCTTCCAGCTGGGGGCGGGAGCGGTGCTGGTGACCGGCTGCCGTCTCACTGAGAAGGGCTCAGACTGCCACTATAACTACGCAAACCGTCACACCCAGAAGCGATTTGAGTTCTGGCGGCGCAAGTTCTCCCGCCAAGGCATCGCGCCCGAGCGACTGCAACTGGCTTGGGTCTCCGCTGCCGAGGGCAAGGAGTTCGCCGCCAAGATGTGGGAGATGGATCAGGTGGTGAAAAGCCATGCCCGGTGAGCCTTTGCAGGCCGACCAGGCTCTCCTTCTGGACGATGAGCTTTGGGAACAGGTGGTCAGGGCCTCTGATGGTATGGCTAGCCTTTGCTACCAGTGTGGCGTTTGCACTGCCGCCTGTCCTTGGGGCCTGGTGCTGAAGGAGCCCTTAAACGTTCGTCGCCTTATCCGCCGCGCCCAGCTGGGCTTAGAGGTCGGGGGCGATGCGCTATGGCTATGCACCACCTGTGGCCTTTGCGAGCTGAGCTGCCCTCGCCAAGTGGCGATATCGCAGGTGATGCTCTCCCTGCGGCGGGTGGCCTGGCGCCGCCGGCAAGTGCCGCGAGGGCTATCTCGTGTCCTTTGGGATATCCAGTTCGATGGCAACCCCTGGGGGAGCCCACCCTCCCACCGCTCTGCCTGGGCTCGCGGCCTGGGCGTGCCCCAGTTCTCAGCGACAGACCATCAGGTCCTCTACTACGTGGGGTGTACAGTGGCTTACGACCGGCGGGCGCAGAGGGTGGCCCGGGCTCTCGTCTCTTTGTTCCGGGCGGCGGCGGTGCCCTTCGGCATTCTGGGCGACGACGAACCCTGCTGTGGTCATGCTGCCAGGGACTTGGGCCAGCTAGAATACGCCCGTCACCTGGCCCAGCAGGGGGCGGAAATCTTCCGTCGGGCGGGGGTGAGGACGCTGGTGGCCACCTCCCCTCACTGCTATGACATGTTCAGCCGCCACTATCCCCCCGTGAGCGACTCCTTTCGGCCCCTCCATTACACGTCATTCTTGGCCCAACTGGTGGAGGAAGGGCGGCTATGCTTTCGACCCCTCCCTTGGCGCGTCACCTTCCACGATCCCTGTTATCTAGGACGACGTCATGGCGTGGTGGAGGAGCCACGCCGCATCCTAAGGGCCATCCCCCAGCTGGAGCTGAAGGAGATGGCCCACACTGGCCCCAAGACCCTGTGCTGTGGCGGTGGTGGCGGGCGCATGTGGCTGGAGACGGAGGCCTATGCCCGCCTCTCCCATCTGCGGGTGGAGGAGGCAGCAGCTACAGGGGCCCAGGTGTTGGTGACCGCTTGCCCTCACTGCATCGCCTGCCTGGAGGACTCTGTGAAGCTGCGCGGTCTGCCCTTGAGGGTTATGGACGTGGCCGAGGTGGCGGCTGCAGCCCTCGCTGGGGGTGAGATGCCGTGACGAAGCCGTTGTACCGCCCCGAGGAGGCTCAGGGGGTTTGGGTATATCTGGAGCACGTAGGCAAGGAATTGACCCCGGTGTCTCGCCAGCTGCTGGGCAAGGCCAGGGAGCTGGCCCAGAAGAAAGGGGTGCACCTAACAGGCGTCCTCTTGGGGCATGAGATCTCCCATCTGGTGGAGGAAGCATGGGCCTACGGCGCCGATGTGGTTCTTTGGGCCGACCATCCCGCCCTGCGACGGTACGTTACAGGGCCTTACGCGCGGGTGGTGGCCGATGCTGTCCTTTCCTACAAGCCCGACGTCTTGCTCCTGGGGGCTACGGCCAACGGCCGCGACCTGGCCGGGCGATTGGCCGTCCGCCTACGCACCGGCCTCACCGCCGATTGTGTGGACCTCGCCTGGGAGGAGGGGAGCGGTCACTTGGTAGGGTGGAACACCGGCTTCGGCGGGGGCATTATGGCGGCCATCCTCTGCCCTTATCATCGCCCCCAGATGGCTACCGTGCGTCCTGGGGTCTTCCCCACCCCTCAGCCTCAGCCACGCCGGGGGGAGGAGGTGCGCCTACCAGTCCATCTCCAGGAGGCCGATCTCCAGGTGGAGGTGGAGGAGGAGGCCCTCGTTCCCCCAGCAGGCATCATGTCCGCCCAGGTGTTGGTGGTGGGCGGTAGGGGAACGGGGGGCCAGTTTGATCCCCTATGGGAGCTGGCTCGCCTTCTGGGGGGCGAGGTGGGGGCCACCAGGGTGGCAGTCGACGAGGGGTGGATCGAGAGGGAGCGCCAAATTGGCCAGACGGGCTATGTGGTGCGCCCTAAGCTGGCCATCGTGTGTGGGGCCTCTGGTGCCTTCCAGTTCACTGTGGGGCTTCAAGACGCCGAGACCATCGTGGCCATCAATATCGATAAGGAAGCCCCCATCTTCGAGCAGGCCGATTACTGCGTAGTGGACGATCTGTTCCAGGTGGTCCCTGCGCTGGTCCGGATCATAAAGGAGGGATAGCGGGTGGGGGAGATGGACCTGCATATCATAGTCTGCCTTAAGGTGGTGCCTAAGCCCGAGGAGGTGTCCATAAACCCTCAGACTATGACAATCGACCGGGCTCGTGCTCGTTCGGAGATCAACCCCAGCGATATGTACGCTCTGGAGATGGCCCTCTCCCTTAAAGACGAGCACGGAGGGGAGGTGAGCCTGCTGGCCATGGGCCCCCCCTTCTTTGAGCCCTATCTGCGCATCGCTATGGCCATGGGCGCTGACGCCGCCTTCCTGCTGAGCGACCGGGCTTTCGCTGGCGCCGACACCTTGGCTACCTCTTACGTCCTGGCGCGGGGCATCGAGCGTTTGCGTCCCTTCCACCTTGTCCTCTGTGGTGAGGAGTCGTCCGATGGGGCTACAGGTCAGGTGCCGCCAGGAATAGCGGAATGGCTAGACATCCCCCAGCTCACATATGTGGAGCATCTGGAGGTTCTGCCTCATGGGCGGGTGAGGGCCCGGCGGGTGATGGATGGGGGCTATCAGGTCCTCACCGCTCCCTTGCCCGCCCTAGCATCTGTCAAGAGCGGCGTCAACGAGCCGCGCTTCATCGACATGGACCGTTGGCTGTGGGCCATGCAAGAGGCTCCCGTGACCGTGTGGGGCTTGGCCGACCTGGGGCTCGACCCAGAGATGGTGGGGGCTAAGGGCTCTCCTACAGTGGTCTCTCGAGTGCAGCAGGTGGGGGCGCGCCAGAGGAAGCGCATCCTCATCACCGGGACGGCGGAGGAGGAGGCACGCACCCTATGGCGTTTCATGCGTCCCCTTCTGGAGCAAAGGTCTTAGAGCATATGCCTCCTGCTCCGTCCCCTTGACAAGTCCTTTGGGGCACCGCTGAATAGGAGGCAGGCCGCTAGATCACCTGGTAAGGTGGCGCACTCTTAACCACTGAGGTGATAGGGTGACGACCCAGGGGTGCCTCTGCAACCCGCCGTTGGCAGTAGAAGAAGGAGGTGCATCGTGGAGTTCCAGGACATCATCTACGAGAAGCGAGCGGGGATCGCCATCATCCGCCTCAATCGCCCCCACAAGCTGAACGCGTGCACCCTCAACACATACGCCGAGCTGCGGGCGGCTGTCCAGGACGCCGATAGGGATGAGGATGTACGGGCCTTGGTCATCACAGGCGAGGGCCGCGGTTTCTGTGCCGGCGACGATGTCCAGGAGATATTCCTGGCCTCGCCGCCTGCGGGCCGCGGCCCCAGCATCCGCGAGCGACTGGAGGAGCTGCGAGGCCAGGGCCAGAGAGGGGTAGACAACTTGCTCTTCTTCGATAAGCCGGCCGTGGCTGCTGTCAACGGCCCTGCCGTGGGCTATGGGTTCGATCTAGCCCTCATGTGCGATGTGCGTATCGCTGCTGAATCGGCGCGTTTTGGCTCTATCTTCGTGCGCCGGGGGCTGATGGCTGATGCTGCCTCCCTTCTCCTTTTGCCTCGCATAGTGGGGTGGAGCAAGGCGGCTGAGCTGACGCTCACCGGGGACATCATCGACGCCCAGGAGGCCCTGCGCATCGGCCTGGTGAGCAAGGTGGTGCCCCAGGAGTCGCTCATGGACGAGGCCATCTCCCTCGCCCGACGCATGGCTGACAACGCGCCCCTGGCGGTGCGGATGACTAAGCATGGCCTGCGCCGCTCCCTCGGCCTAGACCTGCGGCCGTTCCTGGAGTGGCAGTCGGTCTGCCAGGGGCTGTTGATGCGGAGCGAGGACCACCGCGAGGGGGCCCGGGCCTTCGTCGAAAAAAGAGAGCCCCGCTTCCAGGGACGCTAGGCCCGTGGGCGCTGCAGCCAGCTGGGGTCGTTGACTTCCAGCTTGTGGCGGGTAAGGAGCCACAGGAATTCGAGCAGGCGCTGTCGGAAGGAGGTATCTTCGTCCGCCTCCCCTGCGCGGATGCGGCGGCACACCTCTTCTATGCGGCGGTGCAGCGCTTCCTTCCGCTGTTGAAACGTCGCCGGCAGGGGCTCCGGGCCCAGGAGGGCGTCCAGGACCTGCCACTCCTCTTGAAAGTGTGCCTCTCCCATCTCCAGCTCGCGGCGCACGATGCGCACGGCGTTGGCGGCGACGATGGCGTGAAAGCGCCGCGGGCCTTCTAGCCGAGGCGCCACCTCCTCTTGAAGGAAACGCTCCACCTCTTGTAGCAGCTCCTGGACGGTGGGCCGGTCCTGCATCAGCGCCCCTCCATGATATGCAGCAGCTCCCATTCAGTCTCTGAGACGCGCCGGCCAATGGTGGCCAGCTCCACGCTGGGCTCATGTCCGTCCAGGGAGCGCCGCGCCTGCATGATACAGATGATGCCCCAGCGCAGGTTCCCATAGGCCTCCCACCAGCTCCAGGCATCCCACTGGATGGCTGGGCCGCCCGCCTCCTCATAGGCGGCGCGCAGCTCCTCCCGTTGCCCCAGCCCAGCCACGGGCAGATGGTCCTGCCCAAAGCGCCAGGAGCGGACGCAGCACCAGCCTACGTCCTCCATGGGGTCGCCGATATGGGCCCCCTCCCAGTCCAGGACGGCTCGTAGCCCCTCCGGCCCAATGATAAGGTTCCCCAGGCGATAGTCGCCGTGCACCAAGGTGCGCCACGACGAGGAGGGAAGGCGCTGGGCCAGCCAGCGGAAGGCCATCTCGAACACAGGCGAGGGCACCAGGGCCACCGCCTCGTAGGTGGCCCGTAGGACCGCCAGGGCATGGGCCGCCGGGCTACTGCCCTCGGGTGGGGCTGGTAGGTCGTCCAGCCCGTGGCGCTGGATATCTATGCGATGGATGCGGGCCAATGCCTCCCCCAATTGGTGGGGCAATAGGCGCCGCGCCTGGACGAACTCGGGGTCACGAAGGATCCGGCGGGCGATGCTCTCCCCATCCACCCTATCCATCACCAGCATATCGATGGGCTCGAAGGGGTCGGCGGTGAGGGGGTAGACCCTGGGCACCGGCACCCCCGAGAGGTAGGCCGCCCGCAGCACGCGGTACTCCCTATCGATGGGCATGCCCACCATGGCTCCAGGGGGCGGCCCACTCCGGTAGACGAGCCGTAGAAGCCGCTCCCCCTCCTCGTCCTCCACCAAGGCGTCGAAGGCCCAGGTCTGACGGTGGGCGCCGCCGGCCATAGGTCGAAGGTCGTGAACCTGAACGCGCCGGTAATAGCGGCCCAAGAACGCCTGCAACCGTGCCGCCAACTCAGCGGCGTCGAGAGAGCGGGCGCCGTCCTCTTCGCTCATGGCTATTATTCTTCGCGCCCAGTGGCCGCTCTTACCACCGGCATCACTTGGCGAGCGAACAGCTCCAGCGACTCCATGGCGCGCTTCGGGTTCTGACCGGGCAGGGTAGCCCAGCTCACGATGTAATCGTACGGCAGGAGCCGCGTCGCTGCCAGGATGCCTTCCTTCACCTGCTCAGGGGTGCCCACGAGCACCATGCCGGCGCGGCGGAAGTCATCAGGCGACCATCCCGTCCACTGGCGCCACTGCCTGTCCTCAGGCAGGTCCCCCCGCTGGCTGTACCACTGGCCGTAGAGCCCGGCCATATAGGCGAAATGGGGCCCTGCCTCGGCCCAGTACCGCTCCGGGTCCTCGGCCACGGCCCAGGGCAGGAGGCCGAGCAGCCGATAGCAAGAGGGGTCCTCCGCCTGAGCACGGAGGGCGGCGACATACTCCTCGTACACCGAGGGCGGGCCCACCAGCATCAGGTCAGCCCGGAGGCGCGCCGCCCGACGGGCGGTGACGGGACTCCTGGCCGCCAGCCACAGCGGGAAAGGCTGCTGACAGGGCGGCGGCGTCACCATCACGTCGCGAAGCTGAAAGTAGCGGCCCGTAAAGGAGAAGCGCTCCCCAGCCAGGGCGCGCCGCAGGACCTCGACCCCCTCCTCCATGCGGCCGCGACGGTGACGCAAGGGGATGCCGTAGCCAGCGAACTCCTCTTCCCGGTAGCCCAGCCCCATCCCCAGCTCCAGCCTGCCTCCGGAGAGCTGGTCCACCACTGCCGCGTCCTCGGCCAAGCGGAGGGGATGGTACAGGGGCAGGAGGGCCACCCAGGTGCCAAGGCGGATACGTCTGGTCCGAGCGGCGATGGCTCCCAGGGCCACCAAGGGCGAAGGGCAATAGCCATCGTCGATGAAGTGGTGCTCGGTGACGAACACGGCATCGTAGCCCAGCCGCTCGACTTCCTGTATCTGCTCCAGCAAGGCAGCGTACAGCTCCGGGAAGGGGCGCCGCCACCGCTCGGGGTTGCGGAAGTCGTACACCAGTCCGAACTTCATGGCCCTTACCTCTCCTTGAAGTAGGGCATCACCTGGCGGGCGAACAGCTCCATGGAGCGCACGGCCTCTCGGGGCGGCAGTCCCGGCGGGATGGCCCACCAAAAGTAGCGCTCGGCCGGCGCTTGGGCGAACAGCTGCCCTAGCGCCTCCCGGACCTGCTGCGGCGTGCCCACCAGGTACGGCCCGCGGGCCTGGAGGTCTTCCAGGCTCATGTAGGGCTCGCTGCCGAAGATGGGCTGTCCTGCCTCGGAAAACCACTTCTGATAGCCGTTGATCTGGTAGCTGAGGTGCGGATAGAGCTCGCGCCAGGCCCGCTCGGGGTCGTCGGTGACGTACAGCCAGGGCAGGCCCAGGGCGACGCGGGGCCGCTCCCCCTCCCTGCCCTGGGCCGCCAGGGCCTCGGCGTACTGGCCCACCTGCTCCGGCCCGGCGATAATGCCATCGGCGTAGCGGGCCGCCCGCCGCACCGCCGCCGGGCCCAGGGCGCCCACCCACAACTCCGGCCTGGGGCGCTGGACGGGCTTGGGCGTGGCCCGCACCCCGCGCAGGCGGAAGAACTGGCCCTCGAAGTCGAACTCCTCCTCCGTCCAGCAACGCAGCACCACCTGTATGACCTCCTCGGTGATGGGGCCCCGCTTATGCCTGGGCACGCCGAAGCCGGCGAACTCCTCCCGCCGGTAACCCACCGCCAGGCCCAGCAGGAAGCGCCCGCCCGAGAGGATGTCCACCAAGGCCGCTTCTTCCGCCAGCCGCACCGGATGGTGAAAGGGGGCCAACAGGATGTTGGTGCCGATGGTCACGCGGGAGGTAACAGCCGCCACCGCCGCCGCCACCGGCAGGAGCGACGGCAGATAGCCGTCCTCGATGAAGTGATGCTCCGACAGCCAGATATCGTCGTAGCCCAGCTCCTCGGCATAACGGATATGCTCCAGGGTCTGAGCATAGGTTTCCCGCCAGGTCAGGGGCGAGTGGGGAGGGCAGCGGAAGTCGTACCAGAGACCGAACTTCATGGCCTGAGCCCTGGCGCCCTTCACTTGATGGCCAGCGGGTTCACCGGCGAGCCCACCGCCCGGGTGAACTTGATGGGCGGCCCTACGAACAGGAAGTCCCAGCGTCCGTCGCGGGCGCAGTCCTCGGCCAGCTCGTCCAGGTCGAACATCTCCCCCAGGGTCATGCCCATGTCGCGGATGAGGACCATGTGCACGGGGAGCAGGGCGTTGGGGTCCTCGCCAAACAGATTTGGCCCGAAGGCCTCGATGGCCCAGTTGTCTGAGGCCACCGCCGCCACCTGTTTCTCGTACAGCCAGGGGATGGAGCGCAGCCCCAGCCCCGGCTCGGCCGACATGAACTCCTGACGGTTGCCGTCGGTGACGAACTTGGTCCGCCAACCGGTGCGGAAGAGGAGGATGTCGCCGGGCCTGATCTCCACGCCCTGGGCCCGGGCCACCTCCTCCAGCAAGGCGCCGTCGATGACGAAGTTGGGCGGGAGCCAGCGCTCCCCCTTGTGCCGGGCTACGTCCAGCAGCACCCCTCGGCCGACGATGCCACGGGCCACCTTGTCGATGCTGCATTTGAGGGCTCCAGCGGTGGTGACCACGCTGGCGGGATAGCCGTTGTAGATCCGGTCGTCGTAGTAGACGTGGGCCAGGGCGTCCCACTGGGTAGCGCACTGGAGAGGCATGAAGACGAAGTCGTCGGCGTAGCGGAAGCCCCCAGGGAAGTCCTGCCCGTGGCCCGTCTGGGACATGAGCCGCACCGGGTTGATGCGCACCCCGCCTGGTTGGGGGCCATTCTCGTCGAAGGGGATGCCCAGGGAGAAGACCTTGCCGTCCCGCACCGACTGGCAGGCGGCGGCGATGGCCTGGGGAGTGATGAAGTTCAGCGTACCCAGCTCATCGTCCTCGCCCCAGCGCCCCCAGTTGCTGTACTGCTTGCCCAGCTCGCGGAAGTTGGGCACCTGTTGTGTCATGTCACCCTCCTCAATTTAGCTTCCTGGATCGCCCGCTTACAGGAACTTGACCACGAACTGCTGGGGATTCGGATCCACCGACCCCTCCTCCTCTAGCTGGCGGATGTCGGCGTCGGTCAGGCCCAGCAGCTCGCGCAACACGTACTCGTTGTGCTCGGCGAAGCGGGGCGCCGGCAGGCGCACGCTGCCGGGCGTGCGCGAGAACTTCCAGGGGAAGCCGGGGTAGGGCAGCACACCGGCGTCGGGATGGCGCACCGGCACCAGGTAGCCCCGCTCGTGCAGGTGCTCGTTCCAGACGATCTCGTAGTTCTTGAGCACCGGAGCCGCCGGCACCCCCGCCTGCTGGAGAATACGGGCCGCCTCCCAGTGGTCCATGCCCTCCGTCCAGGAGCGAATGAGGGAGTCGACCTCGTCGTGGTGCTGGCGCCTGCCCTCGGCGGTAGCCAGCTCAGGTCGCTCCGCCCACTCGGGGTGGCCCACGGCGGCGCAGAGGCGGCGCCACTCGTCGTCAGAGCGCACGCACAGGACCACCCACGCGTCCTCCCCCACACAGGGGTAACAGCCCTGTGGGGCGTAACGGGGGTGGCGGTTGCCCCGCGCCTGGGCCACCCGCTCGTTGAGGAAGTAGTCCATCAGGAACTCGCCCATGAAGCAGGCAGCCGCCTCCTGTAGGGCCAGGTCGATGTACTGTCCTCGGCCTGTTTCCTCCCGTCGGTGGAGGGCGGCCATCACCGCCACCGCCCCGTGGGCGCCGGCAATGGGGTCGGCGTAGAAGCTGCTGGTGCGGTAGCAGTCGCCGGGCTGGTAGCCGATGACCGAGGCCAGACCACAGGAAGTCTCGATGTTGGCACCGAAGGCCACGTAGTCCGCCTCGGGTCCCGTGGCCCCGAAGCCTGACTCCGACACCATCACCAGGCGGGGGTTGACCTCCTTCAGCACGTCATAGGTGATGTTCAGGTTGCGCACCACCCTCGGCGAGTTGTTCTCGATGAACACGTCCGCCCAGCGTATGAGCCTCAGGAACACCTCACGCCCCTTGGGCCGCGACACGTCCAGGGAGATGCCGTACTTGTTGCGGTTCATCTTGTTGAAGTACCCCGAGCGGTTGTAGTGGTACTTGCCCGGCTCGGCGCCCACATGATACAGGGTGCGGGTGGCGGGCCGCGAGGCGATCTCTATCTTGACCACCGTCGCCCCCAGGTCGCCCAGCAGGCGGCCGGTGAGGGGCCCCGCCCAGTTGGCCGTCATCTCCACCACCTTGATGCCGGCGAGGGGCCCGCCGCCATCGCTGCCGCCGCGGACACCGGCGGTGGGGCGGTAGCGGCTCTCCCCCGGCCACACCTGGCCACCCGTCACTTGGTCCGTGTGCTGGCCCAAAGAAGGGGCCGGCCCTTGGGGCCGCGCCGGCGTCTCCGACAGCTTGTAGGGCGCGCCGGGCACCCGGACTCGCCCCAGGCCGGGCTGCTCCACCTCCTGGAACCACCCGCGGGCCTCGAGCTGGGGCGAGGCGGCCAAGTCGGCCACGGTGTTGACGGGCGTGGCGGCGATGCGCAACTCCTGAGCCCTGGCGACCACCTGGTGCTTGGAATGCTGGCTCGTCCACTCCTCCACCAGCGACCACAGGGCAGGCCCGTTATCGATCCACTTCTGGAAGGTGTTCCACCGCTCGTCCTCGGCCAACTCCGGCCTTCCCATGAGGATGAACAGGTGGGGGCTGTACATCATGCCCCGGAAGATGTAGACCCAGCCGTCGCGGCAGCGCAGGAAGTCGGTGCCGCGACGGCGCAGGACCACGCCGCAATGGGTCCAGGCCACCGTCAGCCAGGCATGGGCCAGGAGGGTCGCCTCCCAGTGGGAGAGGTCGATGTGCTGGCCCTCGCCGGTGCGGCGGGCGTGCCATAGGCCGGCCAGCACGGCGAAGGCCCCGTGCATGCCGGCATGGAAGGCCGACTGATGGCCCGGTATGTGAAGGGGCTCCCGCGCCGGATCGCCGGTGAAGTACATGTACCCCCCTAGGGCCCAGTCCACGATCTCGTCCGACAGCCAGTCCCGCAGCGGCCCCGTCAGGCCAAAGGGCGTCACCGACAAGTGGACCAGCGAGCCGTTCAGACGCAAGGTCTCCTGCGGGTCGAGGCCCCAGGCGGCACGACGGCCCGAGTCCAGATCCTCTACGAGGACATCGGCACGGGCGACCAGTGACCGCAGGAGCTCGCGGGCGGCACCGTCTGAGTCCAGATCGAGGACGCAGGAGCGCTTGCCCGCGTCCAGGTAGATGTGCAGGCCCCCACAGTCGGGGTGGGGTGCGTCCCCCGGGAAGGGGCCCAGGTGGCGCAGCTGCGCCCCATCGGGGCCTTCCACCTTCAGCACCTCGGCCCCTAAGTCGGCCAGCAGCTTGGTGCAGTAGGCCCCCGCTACGCCGCTGGCAAGCTCCAGCACTCTCAAGCCCGGCAGCGCTACCTCGGACATGGGAACCCTCCCGCTCCTCTTGACGCAGGGTCAGGTCTATGCTTTAAACCCCTGAGAACGTTGTCAACAAGGGAAGAAATTCATGAAGGTGCCGACGCTGAACGGTGATATCGACACATCTGAGCTGGGCATCACCCTCATGCACGAGCACCTGATGGTGCTGTCCG